>CAZLIO010000622.1:0-2777 GCA_964559025.1 uncultured Pirellulales bacterium
ACAGTAAGTTATTGTGTAATAAGCAGTTAGGTGATTATTTAAGAAAATCAAAAAACAGATTTTCTTAAATAATATATGCCTAACCTCAATTTTGCAGTAGTCTTTACGATTCCTGAAAAAGGAGGTACTGAACGGAAAAATGATTAGTCTCGACCTTGAAGAAAAATTAATCACCCTGAGCATCAGTGCCATATCGAATCCTGCGGCCCAGATGGCTGTCGAGCTTTTGAAGGAGCTAAAGGGCTGTGAAGTCCATATTACTCATATTCCCACTACCGGGGATGAGGCCGGGTTAAGAAAGCTGGGTGTAAATCTCACGTCAGACCCTGATTTTTCTTCCAAAAGTCTTTTCATTAACTAAAGCAGTGACGATTTGCTCACGAAGAGCCGGACTCTCCAATATCTAATTACTTCGGCCGACAAACAAGCCACGAAATAGAAGAACAGCACTTTGCAGATGTACGTTAATCCTTGTGAATAAACAAGGACCGATTTTTCGGCAGGGACAGTTACGAAAGCCTCTTTCTTACAGATGCCAGCCATCACGATATCCGATATGAAGGAGCTCATTGGCAGCATCGTTGTTCTTAAACTTTAGGTTTTCGGCATCCCATCGGAGCTTCTGATCTTTCACTCGAATTGCGATCATGCCCAGAAGCACCATCTCAGTCAATGCCCCGCCGTACTCAAAATTCGAGCTTGCCGGTCTGCCTTCTTTGCACGCACGCAGCCAGTCGCCTTCATGGCTGTTATTGACTCTCGGTATTGTCTTTTCAGGCCTTTTGTATGCGCGCATTTTTGTTTCAGGAACGATTCGCAATCCACCGGCACCATGTGAGCCGTGCAGTATACACCCTTTATCGCCGATAATAAAAGAACCGCTGCCTGGTATTTTTCGGCTTTGTTCCAGCTCATCCGGAATCGGAGGAAGCAGTCTGCCATCATACCAGGTTAATTTAACGGGAGGTCTGTTCCCACGAGCGGGGAATTCGTAGCGAACAATTGAGGCCCTTGGGAAGGTTTCGGAGCTGACTTCCTGTTGCCAATGAGTCGAAGTGGCCTCAATGCTCTCCGGGGCGCCAAGATCCAATGCCCAAAACGCAGGATCGATTATGTGGCAGCCCATATCGCCCAAAGCCCCCGTTCCGAAATCAAGCCATGCTCTCCATTTCATCGGGTGATATTCGGGATGATACGGCCTGTATGGTACCGGCCCCAGCCATAAATCCCAATCAAGCGATTCCGGCACAGGAGGAGTATCCTTGGGTCTTGCCCTTACTGCAAAATCCGACCAGGGATCGCCGCCGACCGGCCTGTCCGTCCAGGCGTAAACTTGCGTTACATTGCCAATCGCACCGTCAGCGAGCCATTCTTTCAGTAAACGGATCTGCTCAGAGGAATGTCCCTGATTACCCATCTGAGTCTGGACCTTATATTTACGTGCGGCCTCTGTTATCTTTCGGGCTTCATAAACTGTATGGGTCAAAGGTTTTTGGCAATATACGTGTTTTCCCAACTCCATTGCGGCCATGGTGATTACCGCATGAGTATGATCCGGTGTAGCAATGACAACGGCGTCGAAATCCTTTTGTTTGTCGAACATGACCCGGTAGTCTTTGTGCACCTTTGCCTTTGGATATCTCTTGAAGGTTTTTGCAGCATAATTGCTGTCAACATCGCACAACGCGACGATATTCTCACTTTCACACTGTCTCAAATTGCTGCCGCCCATACCGCCGACACCAATACCGGCAATATTGAGCTTCTCGCTCGGCGGCGTATGCGCCGGACCGCCCAGCACATGCCGGGGGACAATTACAAACGCCGAGGCGACCATTGTAGTCTTGAGAAATTTACGCCGGCTGATCTGTTTTTTGATTTTATTAACTTCTGCCATGGACAAATCCTTTCTATCTTCTTTTTGGTGTATATTAACAAATTCACACTTACAATTCAAGGTTTCAGACCGTCTTGTAGTGGGAACTACCCAAGAAATTTCAAAGTTCGCCATTTATTATAGCCATTGAAACGTTTGAAATCGAAACCTATTTAATGACCTTTGACAAATAGTTAAAAGCAGTTGATGTTCTGTGATGAATCTGCTAACCTAACGCAACACAAGGTTCAGAGGCATTACCAAGTAATGCATGTCGGACCCAGCTTTGATAGGACGTAATCCATTGGACATTTAAGAACGATGAGATCGAAAGGAGGACTTTATGTTTCGCAAAACTCTTGTCATAGCCGGATTCCTTGTAAACATTCTTCTGTCACCGGCAGGAGGATTAGCCGCTGAATTGCTGGTTGGAACGGCAGTGGCTGATATTACTCCCACAGGGCCGGTTGCTGTATCCGGCCAATTTCATTTGCGAATCGCCAAAACAGTCGAAACACCGATCACCGCAAATGTAATTGCGTTGGAATCTCGTGAAGAGGGCTTGTCTTGCGATGTGGCAATCATGGTCTCGTGCGACCTGCTGTACATTCCCTCAGAGGTTCTGGAGCTTGTCCGCAAAGTTGTACGAGAACGTCTGCCGGATTTGGATGCTAAGAAGCTGTTTCTCAATGGTACGCACACGCATACGGCCCCCGTGTTATTGCTCGATAAATACCCAATTCCAGGCGAGGGAGTGATACAAGTTAAACAATATCGCTCCTTCCTCACTGAGCGTCTCGCCGATGCGATAGTGCAGGCGTGGAACAGGCGAAAAGCGGGAAGCGTTACCTGGGCACTTAGCCATGCTGTTGTGGCCTATAACCGCCGTGCCGTATACGCT
>CAZLIO010000623.1:0-2776 GCA_964559025.1 uncultured Pirellulales bacterium
ATTTTCTTAAATAATATATGCCTAACCTCAATTTTGCAGAAGCCTTTTATCGTTGAAATCTAAAGAGGTAAAAGTTATGAACAAATTATACAATTCTACAATTAGTTTATTTCAAGCCAATCCCCTACCAGTGTTAGCGGCTTTTGCGATGCTGTCATTGTTTAATCCACAATTGATATTTGCACAGAAAACAAACGTCTTGAAGCAAAAAGCTCTTGAGCAGGTAGACTCTATTGAGCCTATGATCGAGGAAGTGGCAATAAAATTATGGGAATATTCGGAAACGGCGCTACAGGAAACACAATCGGCCAGCTTACTGATTAACAAACTTAGCGAAGCTGGTTTTAGTATTGAAACTAATGTAGCTGGTATGCCCACAGCTTTTGTAGCAACTTACGGCAGCGGGACACCGGTTATTGGCATTTTAGCCGAATATGATGCACTTCCTGGTGTTGGTAATCAAGCTGTTCCTGAACGAAAGCCCCGTGCTGATGGCGTGACCTCCGGTCATGGATGCGGACATAACATATTTGCTGCTGCCAGCGCAGGCGGCGCAATCGCTTTGAAGATACTTATGGAAGAAAACGATCTCAAAGGCACACTCAAGCTTTTCGGCACCCCTGCTGAAGAAACAGTGGTCGGAAAGGTATATATGGCAAAAGCCGGTGTCTTCAATGGGCTCGATGCAGTTATCGACTGGCACCCAAGCACTGAAAATGAAGTGCGTAATCAGACCGGGCGAGCGATGAACAGTTTTGAAGTTGAATTTTTTGGCCAGGCAGCCCATGGCTCTTCCGACCCCTGGAACGGTCGGAGTGCTCTCGATGCCGTAGAGCTTATGAACTACGGGGTAAACTTAATGCGTGAGCATATAAAACCCACAGCGCGCATTCATTACGTCATTCCTAACGCCGGGGAAGCGCCTAATGTGGTTCCGGCATATGCTAAAGTTTGGTATTTTGTTCGAGATATCAACCGTACAGAAGTCCAGAAATATTATGAAAGGATTCTCAAAATCGCAGAAGCTGCGGCCCTTGCCACAGAAACGACTCATAAAGTGCACCTGATAACGGGTGTACACGAATATCTTTTGAATCGACCGCTTCAAGAAGCTTTACAAAAGAACCTTGAGCTTGTCGGTGCACCTCAGTTTACGGAAGAAGAACAAGAATTTGCCCGTTCGTTACAACGTTCCGTAAATAAGGAAGAAAAAGGATTCAACGAAAAAATAAAAGCACTTCCTGATAAGCCTGGTGAAGTAAAAGGAGGTTCAACCGATGTAGCTGAAGTGAGCTGGATTGTTCCGACGGCAGGTTTTCGTGTAACCACAGCGGCTGAAGATATCCCCTGGCATAGTTGGGCCACCACCGCTTGCCATGGGACCCGGGCTTCTCGAAAAGGGGCAGTTGTAGCAGCTAAAATCATTGCGGCAACTGGTATAGATCTACTCACTAAACCAACATTATTAAAAGAAGCTAAAGAGTTTTTTCTTAAAGCCACCGATGGTAAGACTTATCAATCGCCAATACCAGCAAATCAAAAACCTCCAATATAAATCATGCGCATCTTGACGCACCTCGTTTGCAGCCGTTAGTCTTTGGAGAAAAGAATCAACCGTTAATCTTTGGAGAAAAGAATGAAAAGACGAGAATTCATCACCACAACAGCAGCCGGTGCAATCGGACTGATGCTCAGAGGGGTAACATCAGCTACGGATAGTGCACAGGTGAAAAATAGGCCCAATATCCTTTTCATTATGACCGATCAACAGCACGCCGGTATGATGAGCTGCACGGGAAATAAATGGCTTAAAACGCCGGCGCTGGACCGGCTTGCCGCTTCCGGCATCAGGTTTGAAAAAGCCTATGCCTGCAATCCCGTCTGTGTGCCGAACCGGTTCAGCCTGCAGACAGGTCTTATGCCCAGTGCCATAGGAATGGGCCAGAACAGCGACTCCGGACGGGCAGCCGTGACCGATGTTATGATACAACAGTCACTCGGCCTCCTTTTTCAGAAGGCGGACTACGAAACGGTCTATGGTGGCAAGGTGCACCTGCCGCAGAAGATGAAGGGTGTGCAGAACCTTGGATATCGAAATCTAACCAGCGACCGGCGCCAGGGATTGGCCGATGCCTGCGTTGAATTCATCAAGGCAGAGCACACCAAGCCATTCTTCCTGTTCGCCTCGTTCATCAATCCACACGATATTTGCTATATGGCTATTAATGATTTCAGCCGCACACAGGGAAAAGCCCCGGTAGCCAACACGGATTCAAAAACCTGCGAGGCCGTGCTGGATCGTGCGCGAAAGACGGGGGACATCAACGCTTTTGTGGAGGCGAACTGCCCCGGCCTGCCCGCGAATCACAGAGTGCCGGAAGCTGAGCCGGAATGTATAGCCAAGAAGTACGTGAATCCAAGACCTTTCCAGGCATACACCCGCGAGAAGTGGACGCAGAATCAGTGGCGTCTGCACCGCTGGGCGTATTGCCGGCTGACCGAAATGGTTGACAAGGAAATAGGGACGGTGCTAAATGCACTGCGAGAAGCAGGGTTGGAAGACAGCACCCTGATAGTCTACACCAGCGACCACGGTGACATGGATTCTGCACACAAACTGGAGCACAAGCAGGTGCTTTACGAGGAATCCGTGCGTATTCCGTTCATAATGAGCTACAGGGGAGTGATTCCTCAGGGCAAGGTTGATGATACGCATCTGGTTTCCAACGGTCTTGACCTTCTTCCTACCCTTTGCGATTACGCAGGCATAGAAACA
>CAZLIO010000624.1:0-2771 GCA_964559025.1 uncultured Pirellulales bacterium
AAAAACAATTTTCTTAAATAATATATGCCTAACCTGTAATTTTGCAGAACTTATAGAATTTCAACTTCGAAGCATTAAGTACTTATTTGAAATCCAGCACCTCACTCACCTACTGAAAAAAGACTATAGTAATTTCGTCTGCCGCCTGCACTCGCGTAACCGCACCTGTGCCTGCGTTACCGACAGGTGCAGGCAGGTGCGAGCGAAAACCCAAACTCCACAGACTTGTCAATATTATTTGTACCAATTAGCCTCCTTCCCGTCAAGAAAAATCTCTCTGGATCATTCATTGGCATGCGTTCTTTGATAAAACTATGCAGTAGTGCGGAAAAGGCAGGGGAATTTGCTTATTTGGACATCTTCTTCAACCTATTAAACGGTGAGCTTGCTTTTGAGGGATATTATAAGGGCTTATTTTCAGGAATCTTGCCTCAAATTCGCTGAGAATAGCGGAAAAAACGTTAAATTCGGAAAAAGCGTTACATTCGGTATCACTGGTGGCACATATATATAGTCTTTGCTATTTCATTTTCCAAGGATGGAATTAGTACAATGTGTATTGAATATACACATTACTTAAGCCTCTGCTTTATTCAACATTCTCCTCCATAAAGCGGGGGCTTTTTTCTAAAGTGCCTCAGAGGCCATTTTAACGATGGACTCGTTTTGAGGGATTCATTAGCTTTTTTCAGGAAGTGGCCCCAGATTGGGCGATTACCCGCTCAAAATATCCACAGCGTTCACCCTGTTGCACCAAACATTCATCTCGAAATAAGCAGCCGCCGTAATGATGGTCGAAGTTGGCACATCCGGGATTCCTTGATTTTGGGTCGGCGTCATCTGTTTCAACGTGTTGAGTTAATTGTTTAATCATTTTCATCTGCCTATAATCCTCCCGCAATTCTGTAAAATAAGTTGGTTCTCTGTCTGGCTTATAAAGCCTCACTGCTAAGGCCTCAATCTATAAAAAATATAAGTTATTTATGCCGAGGTTCAAAATTCTGAAGAAAGTTTTTTTTCGTCCTATATTAAATTATTTGCCTATCGCCTCAAAATTTTCCAGACCGAATTAAAACGGGTGATGTTTTTAAGCAATGTATCTGCTCGACAATTTGGGGCCGAGGTAGTCCGAGATTGGGTGATTACAAGAAGCAACCCTACGCCGCAAGCGAAAATACTCCTGCTGCTCGGCTTGCCCCGTAGCATTGTCAAAGACTGCCTTATGCTACGAGGCTTGGGTGTGATGATGGTGGAATGAAAAGCTGACGGCCCATAGGGGTGCCCATATGCTATCTACCTGCTGGGAGATGTCCTATCCCATTCTGTTTTTCTCTTATCCGGCTTTCGAATTCCCTGTATCCTTTGCTTGCCTGATTTAGACTTCGAGTGAGAGCCACCTTTTTTCCCAGTACCCCCTTTCATCAGAAACAGTGCTTTAACACATGCCGCTTTGGTGGTGCGGTCACGATGCTTCAGACCTTGCTCAAGGACTTCCGAAGCCATTTTTCTCATCCTGCCCTTCATACTCCTCAGTCCGTACGCTGCTGCTTTCTTGGTCGTCCTTGAGTAGTTGCCAAGTAATGTCTCCGTGAGGATAGCCAACCCATCTTCCTGCATCCAGGACAGATTGAAAGCTGCCAGCCTGGCAGTTGAAATATCACCTGAGCACAACTTCCTTGTTAGCTGCCTCAGAAGCTCGATAGATGCTTCGTCTTTTGCCTGTGCAGAAGATTTTCGTTCTTCGGACTTCATAAAGTTTCCTTCAAATAGAGGCAAGTATAATTGAATACCCCCAATTACGCCAGTTGAAAAAGTAGGTCCGCAAAACGCCCCACAAATTTTTTTATGTCGCTGACATTTAACATACATCCAATTACTTTAGCTTTTTATTTTTTGTGAGAGTTTCTTTGACGTATACTCCAGCAGAGCTTTTAGCTCTTCCCATCCAGGATTTTCGGGCTCATTCTGCATTGAACCTGGTATGTGGAAAGCGGCGGCTGGATGTTCAGTAAACCGCCCATTACCCTCAAGCCAGCTCTTGTTTACTTTCCAATAACCCTTTAATTCGCGTATTTCTATTCTCCTAAGCACGTTGCACTTTGGTAAGCTCTCATCGAGGCCGCATTCACGCAGTGCTAAATCGATTCCGTCCCCGGTGAGTCTCGGATGCAGCTGGGCGTAAACCTGCTGTCCCAAATACAGGTTGGTATACTTGCTTCTTTCCCTGGCAACACTGCCAAATCGTTGAATTATTTCTTTTCCAAGTGAGATGTTGTGACTCTTGTCGAAAGAGATTTCTTGCCTCCTGTACTCGGGCATCTGTTCAAAGGACAGAACCCAGTCTCTGAGGCGCTCTCGGTCAAATAAAATCTTGCCGAAAGGGAGGACTGAATGTGGAATCTTCTTTTCTCTTACCAGATACAATACGTCTTTATCACCACATTTGAGAAATTTGGCCGTTTCTTCCATGTCGAAAAAGCCTTGATTACTGTTCTTATCCATTTCTTGCTCTCTTTTTAGACTAATGTATGTTATACTGTACTCCATATATGCTATATATTAGCCAATAACATCTTATAACGATTGGCGTCAAGCATTTTTTACTATTTTGTCATATTTTTCTGCTTTTTTTATGAGCAAGCGCCAAAGTTTGGTGGCAGGCCCCCTTAGAGTATAAAGCACTCTAATCAAGGGGGCAGGGAAATTGGCTTTGTTTGGGTTTGTTTTTTTGGAGCCTGAGGGTGATTCATTTTCATAATCCTTTTGTGAAA
>CAZLIO010000625.1:0-2764 GCA_964559025.1 uncultured Pirellulales bacterium
ACCACATTAAATTGTCAGAAAATCAGCTTTAGCCGTATAGTTGGCGAAGATGTTATGATTGTAAAGTAAACGTTTATTAAATGTTTTTGGTTGACTGGCTAAATTACTCTATAAATTGAAATTGCAAGACCGATTGCTGTATGATGGCAGTTGAGCCAAAGTAGCCCAACCAAATTTTCCGAGAAATTTCTGGCTATGGTATTGACCAATTCCGACAAATAGCGTAGATTAACGATTTCATATTTTTCCTGTAGCAGTCAGAACGCAGCGAAGCAGCTTTTTGATGCAGGATTTCAGAGAAAGTTATTTTAAGGGAACAGCTAAATGCCGAAACAGAAGACCCATAAGGGGTTGAGAAAAAGAGTCAAGATTACCGCAACCGGCAAGGTCAGGCATAAACATGCCGGTGGTGGTCATCTTATGAGCGGTAAAAACGCAAAACGTCGAAGGCGGGTGAGAAGCTCGTCTATTATGAAAAGCGCAACAGCTAAGACGGTCAGGACCGAGCTGGGTAAGTAGGTAGAGAATAAACAAATAGAAAATAATCAATAGTAAATAGTCAATTGATTAGGCTTGCTTCTCGGCTTTCATTCTGCTCACCGCCGGTAAGCTTAAAGAATCGTAAATTTTCAAAGGAAAGCAGGTCAGCAAAGATGCCAAGAGTCAGAAAAGGCGCCGCAAGACACCAGGCAAAGAAACGAATCCTCAAAGCTGTAAAGGGCCATCGTGGCTCTGCGGGTCGGCTGTATCGCCTGGCCAAACAATCTACGGTGTGGGCAGCCGTTAATGCTCGAATTGGTCGCAAACGCCGAAAACGCGATTTCCGCGGTCTGTGGATTACCCGATTAAACGCAGCCTGCCGGCAGCGGGGTATAAGATACAGTCAGTTCGTCAATGCCTGCAAAAAAGCCGACATTGGGCTGAACCGGAAAATGCTGAGCGAAATCGCTATTGCCGACCCGGATGGTTTCGATGCCATAGTTGAGGCTGCCAAGGCCGCAATAAAATCGTGAATCATAACGCATACCTTGCCTGGCGAGCCGCGAGTTACGACATACGATATACGAGTAAATGCTTGAGCAATTTAAACAAACCGGTAAAGAAGCCCTTGCTGACCTGAAGAAGGTTACCGACCTTAGGACTCTGGAAGAGTTCCGCATAAAATACCTGGGCCGAAAAGGACAGATTATCCAGATGCTTAGTCAGATAGGCAAGCTCCCCCCCGAACAAAAACCTCAGGTAGGCCAGCTCGCAAACAAAATAAAAAAAGAGGTTACCAAGGCATTCGAAGAGCTGAAAAGCACTCTGTTGCAATCGCAGCAGGAAATATCAGAAGAGTTGATAGACGTTACTCTGCCGGGCAAACCTGTCAGGATTGGCAAAGCTCACGTTATTACGCAAACCTTGAATGAGCTGCTGGAGATATTCGGCCGAATGGGCTTTGCTGTGGCCTACGGCCCTGAGGTCGAAGACGAATGGCACAATTTCATCGCGTTAAATATTGGCCCTGAACACCCGGCGAGGGACCCTTCAGATAATTTCTACATAGATGATAACACGTTGTTGCGAAGCCAGACATCGACGATTCAGATCCGTGTTATGGAGCGCACCAAACCGCCCATTCGAGTTGTTGCACCGGGACGTGTCTATCGCCCGGACACCGTCGATGCGACACATATGTATATGTTTTACCAGCTTGAAGCCCTGGTTGTCGATGAGGGTGTTAGTATTGTAGATATGAAGACCACCATCGAGCAGTTTATCCATACCTTTTTGGGTCCTGATACGAAATGGCGATTTCGGCCGAGCTTTTTTCCGTTTACTGAGCCGAGTGCCGAAGTTGATTTACTGCTGGTTGACAAGAGCGGCAGAGAAAGCTGGGTTGAGATGGGCGGCTGCGGTATGGTTGACCCGAACGTTTTTGATGCCGTTGGGATAGACAGCGAGAAATATACCGGCTGGGCGTTCGGTTTCGGAATAGAGCGGCTGGCTATGCGAAAATACGGCATTACCGATATCCGCCTGTTTTTCGAGAACGACCTGCGATTCCTGGACCAATTCTAACTCTTTGCGCTAAGAGAGTATTTCAAAGCACAAAGCTTTAGTTACGTTTAATTTTGCTTTGGCGGCAGTCCGCTTTATTATTTGACTGAATCGTCGGGCGGTAGTCCGAGCTTTTTATACAAGTTGCGTCTGCCGGCCTTGTCGCCATCCATAATTGCTTTAGCGTATTCGGCTACTTCTTTTGCCTGAGCTCGCGGGACCACTATGACCCCGTCACCATCGGCGACGATGATGTCACCCGGCTCTACCAAAACGCCGCCGCAGACGATAGGACGATTGACGGATTCAATTTCGTTTCGGCCCGGACGAATGCCCCTGCCTGGTTTTTTAAAGTACAGAGGAATCTTCTCGGTAATAATCTCGTCTGTGTCACGGGCAGTAGCGCTGGTAACCACTCCAACACAACCGCGCAAACACCAGCCCATAATATTATTTGAGCCAATTGAACCCACATCGGAGTCCGGCGCATCGTCGATGACCAGCGCCGTACCCTTGCGTATGAGCGGGACAAATGGTTCGCTGGAGAGCGCGTTGTACCACTGACCGACCCAGCGGTCGAACGCCTCGGTTTCCATACGCGGCGCCGGCGGCTTGTTCGTCGGGACGTATCGGACGGTAACCGCAATCCCGATGAAGCGATGTGTGAAATGTATGGTGTCTTTCCAAAGGGCGTGGATTTCACACATCGCTTCATCGGGAT
>CAZLIO010000626.1:0-2754 GCA_964559025.1 uncultured Pirellulales bacterium
TCCAGCTTTTTCGCTCTGGACCCCTGCTTTCGCAGGGGTGACATCGTCGGTTTTTATTTTCCGCAACAGATACTAATTAATCCGGCCGATTGTCCACGCCTCCATTAAATCATATTGTGATTGTCAAAGGCTACATTTATGTAGTCAACAGTTGCCGAAACGATTTTTTCAAGGTTCATTCGTAGAGACGGATTCTTGCATAGTTAATGCTTCTGGCCCCAGCGCGTGTGCCGAGAAGGTTGATAACTTTCGACGGCGGCGAGCCGCCGCGCAACGTCGCGGTGAAGTAACTATTCATCGGATGCCGCAACGGCACCCGGGTCGGCGGGCTATTAGAGCCGTCCCTATGAAGTTCCATGATACGGTTCTGCGAAACTGGTTTTCCCGCAGCGTCGGTGCCGCTAATGTAGTAGAAAACAAACAGCCGATTTTCGGGCGTGACCTGGAAACGGGGCAGTGCAGGAATTTCCTTCGACTTGCCCTTCTCAGCCGGCACTAAAGTGCGGCGCATCACTACTTTGCCCTCGCGGACAATCGCATAGTTTAAGGCGTGGCTCTGCACCGCGTCGGGAAAGAATTTTTCTCGCAGCCGCTCGTCGATGGCGCGCTCGGTCCAGACAATGTGCGCCGCTCCATCAGGCGCCACCCAAAGGTCGCCCGGCATAAGCCACCCGCATGTTTTGTCACGGCTGGCAATCTCGACCCAATCGCTGAACTCGCCTGTCAGGATGTCCGGCGACCACGTGTAGAAGAGTCTGCGGAAATCATAGTCCCACTTGCGCCCGGTGAGTTTCTGCTTGAACGCGCGCCACTTTAGATAAGGCTCGACGATATCGCTCACTCCACAGAAGTGCACAGCGCGGTTCTTCAACGCAACGTTGGGGTAGCAGACACGAATCGGCTGCGGCTTGTCGTATTCGGCGCCCCAGGGCCACTTCAGTTTCCCATTGCTTACCCATTGTCCTGCGCTGTTTCGAAATGCCCACTCGGCGTGTGTGTAACCGACGTTCTGGAACAGTATCAGCTCGCGGGCAGGGCCATCGGCGGCAAAGCTGCGGTAGGAGTGCTCGGTGAACGCCGGCGTGCCGTCCCAGGCCGGCAGAATGGTTTTGAACGGGGTTTTGGGATTGTCCGCGGCGAATTCGAGGATTTCCGGCCTCGCCGGACCGCCGTAGGCGTTCGGGTCAGTCGTGAGGGTTGGGTTAACCGACATAAACAGGTGGCCGTCGGAAAAACCGGCGAGCGGACAAGGCTCACGAGTGCGGCCAACCTCATCGACCTGCACCTGCTGCCAGCCGCTGGCGCCGCGCCGAAAGAGCATCCAGCGACAATTGTTCAGCGGCTTAAAGTCCTTAAGCGTCTCGATACCGCTGGCAAAAACATCATCGCCGATACGCACCAGGCACGTTGAGCCCCGGCACCACATCGGCCCGGCACCATTATTGGCCGGCTCGAACCGGTAAACCTCCTCTTCGGCTTCCACTATGGGCTGCAGCGCCGGCTGCTCCGCGGCAAAACCAAACGATGAAACCAACAGCAGACTCAGCACTTCAAATATTCGCTTATAATCGGCCATTACAAGAACAATATAACCACAAAAGCTATTACCATCAAATGAAAAAGGTGTGCCGGAAACATGCTACATACCCATTGTATAGTTTCCCACATAATAAACACGACCTGATGCATTCGTTATAAAATCACGAACTAATAGAATGTGTTATTAAGTTTATTGCGTATCGAGCTTCCTGCATAGATAGACATGGAAGTAGTGAAAGAAGAAAGATGAGACCTGAAGAATGTCCATGCCTGCGTTTCTGAATCCGGACTCCAGCCCCTGCCATGTGAATTGATACCTGGGTTCATCCACCAATAAAACGCCGCCTCGCTTGAGCACTCTTGCCACTTCGGAAAGAGCCTTTTTCCATTCAGGGATGTGGTGCAATACACCAAATATGAATACGGCATCACATATTCCGCTCCCGGCCTCAATCTGCCTTAAATCGCCGACAAAAAAATAAACTTCCAGTTTTCGTTTTCGTGCCAGTCGAATCTGCTCCGGCATATAGTCAAATGCGATAGCACGGGAAGGACGGAATTCGTTTACAATCAACTCGGTGCTGTATCCGGAACCGCAGCCGGCATCCATAATGACCCCGCCGTGTAAATCAATACCGCATCTATCGAGATGTTTTTTGAATATCCTAAACTCGACATGCTTTTGAAACCATCGGCGTATAGGGTTATTCATAGCTGCAAACTCAAGTTTGCCTAATCGCATCTCTTTTTCAGCGGCGTTTACAGATTCCTTATGCTTATGCATATCAACGTTCTCCATTTTTTTACTTACAACTGCTGTTTATATGGTTTCTGTATAAGAAACGGTAGCAGTTTCACGGTTCGATTAGCACGGCTTCAAACGATCTAATGCTCAGCCATGAATCCGGGATGTTCTCGCTCGCTTGCTAATCTATTGTAAAGCTGCACTACAGAAGTGTGATTTTCAAGAAAAACCTTTTTTTATTATAGGTTTTTCTGTTTTGAATTTAGCTTTTGGGAAATCCATAATTATCATACGTAAAGCGCGTACGCGCTTTACGTATAGGCTTTTTTAAACTACTTCCTATTGAAACTAATATTTGAACCTTTTATTCGAAGGTTGCTACCTATTTTTTTGAGATTGCCGCGGCCCCTTGCTTTCCTGTGAAAGCAAGACGGGGACCTCGCAATGACCCCGCACTCAATTACGGCAGC
>CAZLIO010000627.1:0-1176 GCA_964559025.1 uncultured Pirellulales bacterium
ATAGTCAAATGACTACGAGCTTTTTCATGCTCCGGCTGGTGAAAGGTTGGGAAATAAACCATAGTCAAATGAATACGACCTTTTTCATGCTCCGGCCGGTGACAGGTTGGGAAACGATCCATAGTCAAATGAATACGGGCTTTTTCATGCTACAAAGCTGGATGCTGGCTTGTATAGCATATTGCGTATCTTGAAGCACTAAGCACTAAATCCGAAGCTCTGAACAAATTCAAACCTCAAATGAGAAAGATAAGCAAACATGGGCCGAAGGCCCGCCGGTTTTCACTGTAAGGCGTCCCCCAGGGAGAACATTAGGTTTTTGTCAGAAAATACTCCTGAGACCTTTTGCTTCCGCAAGAACAAACCTCAAAGAAACCGTTAAATATTCAAGTTAGACTCTTTTTCTCAAAAGAGCCCCCCTCGGTGCGGCGGCATCATTCTTTAGCTCCGTGCTTGAGGAGCAGTTGTACGATTTCTGAGTGGCCTTCTGTTTTGGCATACCATAAGGGAGTCGTGCCGCTTCCGTCTCTCACATTAACGTTCACCCCTCTGGTAATGAGCAATTCCACTATGTCTTTGTGACCCTTTTCGGCTGCACTATGAAGCGGCGTCCAGTCCCAATTGTCTTTTGCATTGACATCAGCACCTTTCTCGATGAGTAGCTCTACAATGTTTTTGAGACCCGCACCAACCGCTCTGTCGAGAGACGTGGTACCACACGGTGTCCGTTTGTTCACATCGGCACCGCCTTTAATCAAGCTCCTTACCTTAGCCTCATCTCCCAGATAAATGGCTAAATGCAGAGGAGAGATATCAGCACCTTTGGAAACGAGCAATTCAACAATCTCGCTATGATTGCCCCACATGGCAAATTCTGCGGCTGTCTTGTTGTAGCCGGCTCCTGCATTCACATCGGCCCCATGGGCCAGAAGCAACTCAACGACCTCTTTGTGCCCTTCACCGGCTGCTATATGCAACGCAGTTCGACGCCGTGGACCTTTTGCATTGACATTGACACCTTCTTCAAGAAATGATTTAACTCCGGCCGAGTCCCCTATGCGAGCCGCTGTGAATATGGAGGAGGTTTCAGCACCATTGGCCACAAGTAGTCCAACGATGTCTTTGAGATTTCGTTCAACAGCGATATCAAGAGGTGTTTGGCCACTGTTATTCTTG
>CAZLIO010000627.1:1186-2754 GCA_964559025.1 uncultured Pirellulales bacterium
AGCCGCATTCTTGGAAATAAGCAGTTGCACAATTTCCTTTAGGTTATTTTGAACCGCGTAATGCAGAGGAGTGTAACCACGGCCATCCGACACATTGATATTAACGACTCTCTCAATAAAAGCCTTTGCTTTCTCTGCACTTCTCATATGTAGAGCTATGCGAAGATTTGCAGTCGGCCCACCTTTTCGCATGAGCATCCCAGTTACTTCTTTGAGGGCACCCATAGCCTCAGAGGCCATGGAACGATGAAACGCGGCTACTTGTTGGGCGGTAGGATAGTCCTGACGCCACCGGGTCATAATCATATCGGTCTGGTCGAAAATCCTATCTTCAGCGGGATAGTTCACAGCCCAGATATCTGGGAGCATCTCAGGATTTAACAGAAATTTTCCCTTGTCGCCCGTAACATAGTTTGCCAGGTACAAGTTGTGGGCGGCTGTACAAATGGGGGTGAATTCCTGGCCGTCTATTTCCGGTGCTGTTGATTCAGCGATTACCCAAATTGGTACGGCAACGGAAAAAATCGGATTGCCTATTATGGCCCAGAAGGTTGTAAGCGAAGGATTTTCATCCGGCTTGACGCCGTGAAATACAGCCACCCATCCTGTGCCTGGATTACTGATCGCATTTTGGAGCCTCAGGACGTTAATGGTATTTTCTTCCGTTACATCTGTCTCGGGTGAGATATGAAAGACTTCTTGTGTACCAGAAAAATCGCGGCATACCTTCCTAAGCACATATCGATAATCCAGTTGGTCCTCCTCGACGGCCTGTTGCCAAAGCTGGTTGGCGCGGTCGTATTTGGCTCTTCCGAAATCACGACCACTACCCCCTGTAAAAGCGAAATTGGCCCGGACTATATAGCCTTGGGGTGCCACGTTGGGGTCAGTGGCATCGAAGCGAGTGTAGGAGAAATTCCCGGTTTCAAAGATGGCGGCCCCGCCAAAGGCGTCTATGACGCCCAAGTGTTCCTGTGTGGTCCGGCCCGAAACGTTGGTTTGCTTGAGAAGACTTTCAAAATCGTCCGCAGTTACGCACTGCTGAAGAGCCCATTTCATCATGCCGTTTCCGTCAACGCCCGTTTTCGATTCACCCGGCAGATTAAAAGCCATAGCGTTAATGATGCAAAACCCAAATTCGTTTACTCCGGCAAGAACACAAGCGAAATCGCCCGCAGGTACCACAGCCAGATACTTGAAACGGCCGTCCTTGAAATAGACTACTTCCCTGGGACTGTAGCCGCTGCCATCAGCATTCTTCCACATAAGCGGCCGACCGTCGGCTGTGGCTTTACCAGAGGCCACCCCTATCGTACAGCCTTCCGCCTTTTCCTGGCCGATATCCGTCAGTGGGCAAATCAGTGATAAAACACAGCAAAGTAAGAATAGCTTATTCATGTTCGTTACCTCCATCTTGATATTAATACGAATAGAAGGGTATGTCAAGAGGCCAAAAACGACCTTAAGAATATGATGTGGTCTATATTTACCTCTCATATCGCATCCTCCTTCGCATTGAACCATAATCTGATACCAGCGCAGAGGCTAAACAGGGCTTGTCGCTGCGT
>CAZLIO010000628.1:0-2750 GCA_964559025.1 uncultured Pirellulales bacterium
TATCATCTTGCGGACGTCAGCGGGTTTTTGAAAATACACGAAGTAGTTCTGGTCGCCGCCGTCTTCGACATCTTTTCTGAGGATGATGAATTCACGTTCCCGCTTTTGGCCTCGCTTGCTCGTTATTGTCATTTTGACTTTTGCCTTGCCATCCTTGCCCTGATAATAAGCTACGATGTTGGCCTTGTTGACTATTGTCTGAACGTCCGGGATTTCTTTGGTTGAATCCGGCTTTTCAGCGGCAAACAGCGGCAGTGAAAGGCCAAGAATAAACACCATTGTTAATAAATGTCTCATTTTACACCTCCATTTCATTTCTTTGTTCAGGCCTGGCTTTTAACGCCGAGCTTTTTAAGTATTGTTATCATCGGGCACCAATTCGTAAGGGCCGATTACAGCAGGTTTAAGCCTACAAACGCGGTAAAAAACAGCCAATAATACGAATGATAATGTGCGAGTAAAACACTGAGCAGCACAAAAAAACCGGCTATATCTCTTAAACATCTTTCAACAGTCATAATTCACCCTTTGAAAATTTAATTTCCTTTGATTTCTTTTTCTTTGCTTGCAGCCATTTTACACGCCTGTCTTCGCGACATTATTCCACAAATAAGTGCCATTACCGGTATCACTATTATACTGAGAACGGTCAGTCTGCTCGGAGCCAGCTTCCAGTACTGATGCAGATTCATTGCCACCAGAACCGCTGTTGCAATTGAAATAATCAGACAGAAGCCACAGTTGCAGGTTGCCGATTTTGGCTCAAGGGCCCGTTTGAACAGCACCTTCTCCAAGAGCTTTAGAATTGCAGGCAATGCCAGCAGGGTAACAGCGCCAGAGAGAGCCATTATCGCACACAAGAATATTCCCACTGTTTTATAAGGTATCAAAGGTGCGGCTAACAGGGGTAAAAATCCAATCGCAATCACCAGAACGTTTCTGGTTATAGCTCTGGCCGGCTCACCGAACATCACGCCGATGCTTTTCTCCCACGAGCCGGTTTGGGCGTAACTCGCTCGTGCGCGTTCAAGGAAGTGTATTGCAAAATCAACCGCCATGCCAAGTGTCAAAGCGCTAAGCACGGCGACCGGCATATCATAGTCTTTGCCTATAAGCCCGATTATTCCGTAAATAACAGTTATTGTTATCAATAACGGAACCATACAAACAATCCCCCACAGAGGAGAACGGAAGAGTATCGCCATCATAATAAAAACAACAATGAAGCTGCCTATAAACGACTGGAGCATACCCCAGACCATCTTGTTCTGCCAGACGGTGTTTATATAGGTCAGTCCCGCCCAACTGTATTTGAGCGGTACGGGGGGTGGATTGTCACTAATAAACTCATCCACCGCTCTGACGACTTTTTCCATATCCTTATTGTCACCACTGGGTAGCTGGAGCCAGATATTGGCGTGCATATAATCGATGGTAACCAGATGCCACAAGTCATCCGGATTGTGACTGCTCTGAAACTGCAGCAAACATTGGGCAACCGCAGCAGAAGATTCGGGAATCTTATAATTTTCCGGTTTACCATCGAGAAGCTCCTGATGGACCTTTTTTACCACATCCGCCACGGAGCTGCTTTTGCCGACGAGGCCGGACTGCTTGAGATGTTCCTGAAGGCTTGAAATGTAGCGCAATACTTCGGGCTGTTTGAAGGGCTTTATTCGTTCGGCTTCCAATTCGAAAAAGCTGGTAAGCTCATACCAGAGGTCAAAATCTTTGTCAGAGACGGTAGAGAGTTTGTCGTTGGTAAATGTGCTTAACTTTTTGAGTAAATCCTGTTTGCTGTCGGCGGTCGAAGCGTATTGCGAAATGGTCTTTTCCAGCTCCGGCGTAACCCCGGCGGCATTCGGTAATTCCTCTTTTAATTCGGAGATTTTTTCCGAGAGATGTTTTTTAAGGTCGCTGATATATTCAGTGGAGATTGCCGGGCCTTCAGCAGGCTCAAGGACCAAATAGGCCATATAGGTTCCGCCAAAATGTTTGTTTAGTTCGATATCGGCCCGGCGGATAGGATGGCTTTTTGAAAACCACTTAATGGGATTGTCATTTATCCGGATTCGTGTGATGCCGTATATGGCCACTGCTGTAATGAGCAGGATAACTACGAGAATCGGCTTTTCTTTTGCGTAGGTAAACCGGCCGGCTGCACTGAGCAGTTTGCCGAGCCAGCTTTGTTTTTCCGTATGTATGTTTGCCGAGCCGAAGCTCTCCAGCAAGCTTTCTTTTATCATCATTACATAAGCAGGGACAAAAGTAATGGTGCATACCCAGGCAATCATAATACCGACGGCAACGAAGATGCCGAAGACCTGCACCGGCGGAATCGGGGTAAGCGCCAGTGAAGCAAAACCGGCGGCAGAAGTCAGCGAGGTATAGAGCATCGGCATGAACAGATTGCTCATAACTTTTAGAATTGTCTTTTTTCTTCCCTTCTCTTTTGTATAAAGGTCGAAGAATTCAGAGAGAATGTGCACGGAGTCCACTACGGCTATCGGCATAAGAAAAATCGGTATCATAGAACTCATAATGTGCACAGGATAACCAAAGCCAATCAGAAGCCCCATAGTTGATATGACTGAAACCATTGCCACAATCATCGGAGAAATAATCAGTACAAGTTTCCGGAAGAAGAGCAGCATAAGTATAAATATCACCAGCATTGCCAAAGGTGCCGAGACAGCCATCTGGATAAACATTTCGACGCCAAAGGTATCCTCGGCCACCGGCAGGCCCGT
>CAZLIO010000629.1:0-2746 GCA_964559025.1 uncultured Pirellulales bacterium
CATTGAACAGTGATTTTTGGGATAAATCAACAATATCAACAGGTTTTGATAAGTGCTTAACCAGCTCGGCATAAAACTTGAAAAACAGCTTTTTTTCAATCCCCCTTACTCCAAGGTCTATATCGTTAGCGCCTTCTTCTTTTTCAATTGACGAGCCAAACAAGAACACAGAGGAAACATTATATTTTTTGGCATACCGCAAAATTACATCTTTCTCATATTCTGTTATCATCGCATACCTCTTTACAAGACTTCAGACAAAGTAAAATAACTGAATCATTTCGTTTATTTATTATATAGGTGAATTTTATCGAAAGGCAAATATATATTTTGACGCCAGCGTAGAAACGATAATGAGATTGCCTCGGCCTGTTTTGCAGGCCTCGCTATGACGAGATTCTTCGCTCCGCTCAGAATGACAACCACATGTCAGCTTTTTGCCTGGTCGAGGATGAGGTCTTTGACCTTTTGGCTGGGCAGATTAAGTGCGCCGTAAGCGGCAGCTGCGGCGCTGCGAAGCTCAGGAGCGGTATCGTCTGAGCCGATAAGTGCGTAAATACTGTCAACTATCGATTCGGTCAGCATATTGGCGTTTAATTTTGCCGAAGTAGCAAGAGAATCAAACGCCGATATTCGAACATCAACAGCATTGTTATTATCAAGAGCCATTCCGGCTATTGCCCGCTGGGCACCGGGGCTGTCGAGATGAGCTAAAATCTGGCCGGCCAAAATCTGGATCTCCGGGCGTTCGTCATTTACTGCTCTTACGAGAGTTTCCTGAGCGGCAGACAAATTAATGACAGGATTTCTGGTTTGAGCCAATTTGAGCATTACCTCGGCCGCACGAAGGGCATAGCTGTCGGCTACCTGCTCATTCCAAAGGCCGGCATCATCAGCGGCCGGCTGCGAATTTTGTCCCAAAGCCTCCGCCAAATTCGCAACGACCAGCTTACTTTCGGCAAATGGCTCCTTAGGCCCTGCCGCAGCTACTGCTATCGCGGCACTGTATCTTACCCTTATATTATCGAAAGTCAGGGCCTGAAGCAGCGGCTGAGCCGGCCCAATGCGATAAAGCAGCGATTTCTCGCCGGCGGTGGTACCCAACGCCTCAATAGCACCAAGTGCAACATGAGCATTCTTATCTTTGACCGCACGAGCAAGGGCCTGATGGAGATATTCTACCCCTGCGGTGGTAGCATAGACAAGGGCATCGGCGTGCCGGTCGCCAAAATATTGCGGCATCTGCTCGGCGCCGGCGGACTCGGCTTTGAAAAAGGCAGCCAGCCAAAGACCAATGGCCGGGCCGAATCCCGCGTCGGCCCTGAGCGCCCATTCGCAGCACCGCATCGCCATAAGCTCGTTAAAGTAACTCTTGGCCACTTCTTCCCGAACCAGCCGCTGACGGTCGGAATCCAGGAACCAAATATTTGCAAAATCGGCATCCTCAGCCGGCGTCAATGACTGCGCATGGTAATAATATTTTTCGCCAAGCTCGAAGAACAACTGGGCAGCCGGAATTTTCAGAGTGCCAGGGTCAATCTGACTGAGACTTTCCTTGGCCAATTCACGAAGCTCGGCTGAACCGTCATTCTCGAGAAGATACTTTAGATAGGCCTGCGATTGCGGATAGCCAATCTTGCCTAACGCCGTTATTATCTGGGCCTTGAGCGCAACATTTTCACCTTGCAACGCGGCCACAAGAGGCCTTATCGCATCTCTGCCAATCTGCGGGAGCGCCCGTACAATATACGGGAATTCTGCGTCGCGGGTTTCGTCGGTCATCGCATCGAGCATAAACGGTATTGCGTATTCACCGGCGTTGCGAAGCCGTTTCACACCCGTGAACCAGCCTCGCTCGGTACTGCTCAGCCTTTTTATCTCCGTCACGATAACCTTTGGGTCGGCCCGGAGGGTGAAGCTGCCCCGCTCGATAATATCGAGGATTTTACCGCCTAACTCTGCCAGCTCAGGGTCAGGTGAGATTTCGTTGACTCTTAATAAAATCGCATATCCCTGAGGATTGTCTTTACTTAGCTCAAGCAATTTTACAGGGTCGGGATTGCCGTCCAGAACCGCCTGTGCGTATCCCTTGGCTAAATCGAATCGGCCAATCCTGGTATAATGCAGGAAATCGTTCCAGTTCTCCTCCAAAGTTTGAGCAAAACCGGTGCTAACTACAATAAATGTCACTGCTAAAATTGCTGCGGCACTTTTTCGGTTGAACATCGAAATTTCTCCTAAAAACTCTGCTTGATTCCCGCTTTGCGGGGTCCCTTTTCTATCACAAAACCGGACTCGGCAGCCAAAAAAACATACAAATAAAGAACCAGATTGGCCGGCCCTTACCTCCAAAACAATTCTATTGGGGCGATTTTTGCCTACAAAATGCAGACAAAAACCACATTTAATTATTATATACTACAAGTAAATACCTTCCTTGTCAATAAAAAACCGTCTCACTGCCAACAATAAGCAGCTATTAGCCCACATATTTCATAATTCCTATAATGATGCTCCTTTTGGAAGTGTTTTGACCGGTCCTTAAGAAAGATGGTTTCATCTATCTTATCCGCCTCACAGGCCTTTAAGCGGCAAACTCGTCCTTCAGGAGTATCAACTACATACTCTCTCGGCTTTTTTTGCCATTGTGACCGGCTATTGTTAAAACAAAGGGGCCTATACCGAATTGGTATAGGCCCCGAATTGCCTGCACTTGCGTAACCGCACCTGTGCCTGCGTTACCCCC
>CAZLIO010000630.1:0-2739 GCA_964559025.1 uncultured Pirellulales bacterium
TGGGAGGGGCCGAGGGTGATATTCCCTCGGCCTACTCAACCCCGAAAATCAGAGTTTTTTTCAGCTTCTGAAAGAGGTGAATTTTCGAAGAATTCTGGCATTTTATAACTCACGAAAATGGGGCCATTTTTCGAAGAATACTGATATTTTGCAGCTCAAGAAAATAAGGCTGTTTTTAACGGTGCTTTGTCACTGTTCAACAGCTTTTGTTTACAGCACGGTGAGTTCGTGCACAGATTCCAGCGTGTGCGGATGGTCGGGGCCGAGCTTCATCTGTCTTCCGTCACGCGCCTCGGTCAGGAGTTTCTCTGCATCATCGTCTGTCGTTGCGCTTGCAAAATATTTGTAAGTAAAAGTATTGTCCCGATAATGAAAGCCACCTTAACCATAAGTATTGACCTTGTCATTTAGTTCTCCTTCTACTTTTTTTCTTATGTGGAACTTCTCAATTATATGTTCATTTAATGATACTCAGCCTGTGATCTGATAATATATTCTCTTATTTGGTCCCGAGATAGTAGCTTGTCATGGCATAATGCCGGTTGGTATAGCCCATTGTGTGGTGACATATGTCATTGCGATATAGCGGATCCTGCATCAAACAGACACGGCGATCCGCGGCCGGTATGACGGTACTGTAAATGCGGAGTTCGCCACCTGTAACCGTCACGAGCTCTTCACGCCAATCGCCCTGGATGTCGGCGACCTGTTGTACGGAACCCTCGATTTGATCGCCCTGGATCGGAACCAGGCCGCCGCTTTCCCACTTGGCAAGGCCTCTGCGGCTTACAAATTCACGCGACAGGTCGGCATTCCACCAGGCCATTAGTCCCTGCGGTGGGACATCCACTTCCAGACGGATTCCCTTTGAAGTATAATAGAAACGTCCGCCCGCCAGCTCCAATCCCGGATGGGCGGGATCAAAGTCGGCAGCCATACAACTGCCGAGTTCGTTGTCACGGTTGGACTCATCCGCACCGAAAAGAATCATTCCGGTCCGCGCGTCAACAAGACAAGCACCGTTGCGAGGGTGCGGTTCTTCAATAACATACCAGATCTCCCACCCGGGGTTATCGGGATCAATATCACCCATATAAGAACGGTCGCCGTGCCCCAGGCCGGTCCCCCACAGGGTCTTACCGTCGTTGTCTATGGCAAGTGAGCCGTTGATGACCTCGTCACAGCCGTCTCCGTCGATGTCACCGCTCTTGACGGTATGCTGACCCTGTCCCTGATACATAAAAGGTGCCCGTTCGTTGGTCCACCGCCAGACTTTTTCGAGCTTCTTGTTTTTAAGCACATAGGCATCAATCTTCATCATACCATAGATGCCGCGAACCGCGAGAACGGCGGGAGTCTTGCCGTCCAGATAGGCCACAGCCATCATATGACGGCTGGCGCGGTTGCCCGTATTGTCACCCCAATCCTGGACCTTGCCGAGTTCGATCCAATCGACCTTATCGATTAGCTGGCCGGTCTCGCCGTCATAGACGGCAAGGTACTCCGGGGCATCCAGGAGAAATCCGGTTTGGCCACTTTGGTACATATCTTCCCGGGTGGCGGCATAATCCGACGTTCTTACGCAAACTTCGGCCTTGTTGTCACCATCAAGGTCCCGGACGACCATCGGCGTCCACCAAATACCGTTGTCGACATTCCAGCCCAAATCTATCCGCCACATGAATTCGCCCGTCTTACCATTGTAGCCGTCGTACTTAACGGCACCGGAATTCGGGCTGATTCTGCCAGGATCCTTGCCCCGGCCGGAGGAATGTTTGACAACGAAATCGTACACGCTGTCACCGTTCAGATCTGCGATGCCGACCATACTTGCCCGAACATCATCCCTGAGTGGTAAAGATTTATATTGCTGTACCGGCGGATTTGCCGGAAGTGCCGCTCGTTCGGAAGCCGTCTTTTCCCGGCCATTAACAACCGGCTTAACAAACCAGGCGTTCGCCTGGTCCAGCGGCACCTTTTCATCGACGAAATCAGTGGTCTTTGTCAAATGAAGAGAATTTAATTTGACAGGTGCTTGCTTTGCAGTAGAACGATAGACATTAAAGGCGATGTTTTCAGGATCAGTTTTGAGCAATCGCCAGCCTAAATAAACCTTGCCTTTTCCCATCGATATAGCCAGAACGCCGCGATTAAGTTTTTCTTCGATCCGCTCTTCAGCCCAGCCCAATATCGCATCCGGATTATAGAGAGGATCCATTGCATAAAAATTCAGGTTCGGCGGTATCTCTTCCGCTGACAACTCTCGGAGCCCGCGTTCGTTATTCTCCGGCGGGCGAGTACCTCTCTGTCCTGCGCGACCAACACGCATCCTTCGCTGGCCACGCTGCCCTGTTTGAGCCGGTGCCAATACACTACAACTAAAAATACAAAACAACAACATGATGAATAAAACTCTACGTTTCATAGTTTCCTCCCGATATTGCTATCTGTAATCCAACGCGTTGTATTGAACCAATATTCATCTTCAGAAAAATGCAAAATCCTGTTCCCATGAGTGTTTGCTATAATATCGTCGACCACATCAGATGCAGTCAATGTCACTGTAGTCCGAGGGAATCACGGGATTAACGTACGTGCCGTCATCATGATCGCCTCACACAGACCAGTGATCCTACGTCTCAGACAGGTGGACGATTTCATTGGAATCCTGAGGCATTCTCCGTCTCTGTGCCCGCGCAGACATGGGTCCTCAAATCGGCGCGACACCTGGGGCTGGCG
>CAZLIO010000631.1:0-2737 GCA_964559025.1 uncultured Pirellulales bacterium
GGATCTGGCTGCGAAAAAATATAATACCAATTCTATCTATTGATTGCTGATTACATGACCATGTCATTCCCGTGGAATCTGTCCTGAGCAGAGCCTGCCCTGAGCGTAGTCGAATGGGTCGAAGGAGCGGGAATCCAGATTCGTAGTTGCATTATTTGTAAAACACGGTACCATTATATTTGACATTTATGCAACATCGTATTCTTGAAGGAGTTTATTATGAATCGTCACCCGGCAATTTACGTCTTAATTACAATACTGTCCGTTGCAATTTTGTTCCTTGGCTTGGCTCAATCGACAACAGGCCAGGACAATCCGAAGCTCTTTAAGGCCAAAGACGGCTCCGGCATAATAGGCTACAAAGACACTCCCATCCTGCCCTGGTGCGGCTACCACGTACACGACCCCGACCGACCGGCGCCTGAAAAAGTCACCCCCGCCCCGCCGGACACTCAGGGAAAAACCGGCACCGCCCCATCCGATGCAATCGTTCTCTTCAACGGCACCGGCCTTTCAAAATGGAACTCTTCCGACTGGAAAATCGAAAACGGCGAGCTTATCGCCGTCTCCGGCAATCTCACAACAAAACAGCCCTTCGGCGACTGCCAGTTGCACATCGAATGGATGGCCCCGGACCCGCCACAGGGCGGCATCTGGGACCGCGGCAACAATGGCGTGATGCTGATGGGCCTTTTTGAAATCCAGGTTTATGACTCATACACCGAGAAGCTCTATCCCGACGGACAGGCCGCCTCCGTTTACGGCCAGACACCTCCGATGGTAAACGCCTGCCGAAGGCCCGGCCAATGGCAGTCGTTTGATATTATCTTCTTCGCCCCCGTCTTCAAATCCGGCAAGCTCGAAAAGCCGGCTTATGTCACCGTCCTGCACAACGGCGTACTCGTTCATCACAACCAGAAAATCTACGGCCCGACCGGCCATCGAATACTGCCGCGTTACGATAAGCCAATCCCCGAAAAACTACCGCTTGCCCTCTCAGCCCACAACAACCCCGTCCGCTTCCGAAATATCTGGCTAAGACCGCTTTTTTAATTGCCAGCCTTTCTTGAACGCTCAAGGTCTAATTCGAGAAACTTAAGGAGTTTTTCAAAAGGACTTTTTGGGAACTTCTCTGCGAACGGCCTGATTAAATCCACACCTTCCGAAAAAACTTCTTTCGCTATATGTTCGCGACTTAACGAACATCGAGCTCTACCCACAGAGGTCGATGGTCGGACAAATGGTGTTTAACATGACGGTTAAACAAACCTATCGCTCTGCTGCGAGATAAGGTACGTTCGAGTCGTTCCCACAGCGGTTTGAACACCGCATTGTCGAAATCAAATACCCCATGCGCCCTGACTTTGTTTCCAATTCTGTCCGGAGCAAAAACCATCTGGTCGTATGTCTTGTCGTTGCCAAGATTTGAGCCGGCGGTTCGAGTCACGAAATCCACTGGTTCCCAGCCGAATTTTACGAGTGCTTTATACGTACTCTCGTTTGGCTGCATTGTCGGAACGTTCATATCACCAAGCAGTATTATGTCTTTATCGTAAACCGACCTCTTTTTAAAGCGTGAGCTGGCCCATTTACTAAGTGCATAAATTTCCAGTACCCGGCGTGCGTACTTCTCACGAAGCTCTTTTGTTTTGGAGTCTTGAAACTTGCCGAAATACAAATGAACGTTCACTAAAATGAAGTCGAAACTCCCGCATCTAAAAGAACCAATAAACGGATTTCGATCGAATGGCACGAAGCGGTGATTATGAAAAACATCTATCTTATCATTACCGTTGCTGTCGCGCCATTTTACTTTGACGGTATGTTTGGGATATTCGCGAGGTCGCAGCGCTAATTCTCCAAACAGATTTGTTGGTACTACCTTTCGTTTTCGATACACAAAGGCTAAGCGTTCATTGTTGCCGGCGGTATCTGTCATGATGTAGTCAAAATTGTTTCCCATATCTTGCACGACGCCTTTAAAAGTCTCGAAAGAGTCATTGACTTCTTGAACAGCAATTAAATCGAACCGTTTCAAAATATGGCTGATTAGCTCAAGCGCATTTTTCTTCCGCTTTTGCACACCCAAATTGGCGATATTCCAGGATGCTAATAACAACCGTTCGGGTCGGGAGGCAGGCACGCTCCGGCTGGTGAATAACCTGCTGATAGCTGCTTTTTCGGTTGCGACAGTAAAGGGATGTTCCGGCGTTGGACTCTTAAATGGAATAGCCATAATAGACCTCCTTTCTTCTGGATTATTTCCTTATATTTTGAATAGATTTTTGTACTTGCTTGGTATATCGTTTTCAGCACTCGCAATACCAAAAATAATTTGATATTTTCCGTTAGTATAGTCGCTTTTTTAACTGTCCTGATTATACCACAATCCCAAAGTGCCAACAATCTTTTTGATAAATTATGGGATTGGGTCTTTCTTGGGTGTGGCCGGATTTTCCGGCAAGCGATTTTAAGTTCATCGGAAATTGGCCCATTCCCTTCGATTACACTCAGGGTAAACTCAATGCGCTTAGGACAGGCTTTGTTTGGGTTTGAATTGGGTTTGTTTGGGTTTGTTTTTTTGGGCCGGAAGGCGGTTTCATTTTCATAATCCTCTATAACATATACGTTTGCGTTCATTTTGGGCCTTTAACGAAATTGGGTTTGTTTATTCGGACTACGAAATCATCTTTTTTTCTGTAATCCTTTGTTAAAGTTAAGTTTACATTCATTTTGG
>CAZLIO010000632.1:0-2723 GCA_964559025.1 uncultured Pirellulales bacterium
CCACTTCCCTAAGCGGCGTTGACCATCCTTGCCTGGGTTTGTTAGCTTCAGGATATTGCTTTGTACATAACCCCTGAAAAATACTTCTTCAGCTACGGCCACGTACATAAACTGATAAAATAACCAGCTAATCCAGCCTTGTTCCTTCGGCTGCACAGGCTGTAAAGGTAATCCTAATCCGAAGGACTTTAACAGCCACAAGCCAGCAAACAACGCTGAAAAAACCACAACACAGGTCTGGCAAACTACTAAAACTGTAGGGCCGATTTGCCTGATGTTGAGGCCTATCTTAGGAAATTCAGCTCTTCTAATCGCTGTTGGGATAAGGGCAGCAGCTATTAAAATACCAGGACTCACAAACCACGCTGCTTTGAAGATGGAGCTTGTAGCCAAGAGCCGAATTGCCAAGATTGCGGCAACCGTTACCAATGCGGTTTCTGTAAGCAGGGAAATATTGAATTGCTTTAATCCCCTGGTGAAAAGCGGAACCGATTCGACTGTCGGTGGTGAATTGGCAATACTTAGCTGGCCGGATCGATAGCCCATTTTTAACATTTCCCTGTTGTCATATTACGTGCTTTGCGATTTCGTGCGTCCCGCATTTTTAGTATTACCATTACCACGGCCAACCCAATATACGGAAGGATATACTCGATAATATTGCCTTCACCGCTGGCAGAGACCGAACAACCGCCGCCGCCTCCACCACCACCGACGATAGCAACAGTAGCACCGCCTCCTGCGAGCAGGAAAAATGCCGTAAAGTGTGTGGTCTTGAACGAAAGAGCATGCAAAGACGAAGATATTGTGATATCCTGAATATCTGTTATCCCCTGCTGACTAAGCGTCCCTGTCAGCGAGTTAAACCAGTATGGTGTCACCGAACTGTCAGAACCAGAGAAGGCATAGGGTATTATGACCGTAACCGGCTGGCTGAACTGGATTCCACTGGGACCAAAATCGTAACCGCCCAAACATGGTGCGGCAAATGCCAGCGGGTTCGCAATTTTTGTAACTGTAATAGCTACATCATACGAACACGCCCCCGTAGGCACAACGATGGAGACATCGTCGACGGTGGTTATAGCTTGGGGGTCGGTTCCCACTATTGTGCTGCCGGAAGCGGAAGCAGTAACAAGTTCCGATGCCAGTGCGACAGGTTCTATAAAAGTGCTTCCGGCGTAATAGATATCTGTGTTTGTGCTTCTGCTATCGGCCCACATAATATACGGATGGCCATATTCACCTATTCCTACTGCCGGTTCGCCCTGGTCCGCATTTGAACCACCATCATCTACAAAAACATTTGTCCCGGAACCGGCACTTAGCTCAGCGAAGTACAGGTCTGTATCTGCATCTCTCCAATCCTGCCAGCAGGCAAAGACTTTCAAATTATTATCCGTGCTGCCTGTGACTGCAATCGTCGGGTCTAACTGGTCGGCGCCGGAGCTGTCATCGATAATACTACTGCCGGTCAAAGGACTGCCCGGTAAACCATTCGATGATGCATAGTATATGTCATTGTCGCCGGGTGTATCATCAACCCACAACAAGTGCAAAATTGACCCTGTGGATTCGGTGGCAATTGCTGGACTCGACTGGCTGTTCGTATTGCTTACTACTGCCACATTCGTCCAGGAATTATTTGAGGCCGCCCCGTAAATGTCGTTTGAGCCATTTCGCCCATCCGTCCATACTACGTAAATCGTATTGTCAGAGTCTGCCGCAATGGCCGGCTCGACCTGGTCGAAAGTATCAGAGGTGATTTGTGAGATCGTTTTTGTTGCAAAGCCATCGCTCGATGTAGCTATACGGATATCCTGATTATCTGCACCGTCGTCCTGCCAGACAACGTGCGCATAATTCTGACCATCAATAACCAAAGCAGGATTGACCTGATTACCATCATTCGGGTCATTAACTCTTGTTTCAGTGGACCAGCTTATTCCATCAACTGAGGTAGATACATATATGTCCCAGTCTCCTTCCCGATTGTCCTGCCATACAACATATAGTTTGTCATTACTATCCAACGCAACAGCAGGATTACACTGGTCAGTCATATTGTCAGTCAGTTGAACGGTTCCACTAAAGTTTTCTTCCCCTGCTGCAAGTTTGCTAACATAAATATCTCTGCTACCTACCGACCCTGCGTGCCAGGCTGACCAGATATTGCCACTGCTGTCACACACCGTTACGGGCCTATCATTATTATCTAAGCCTGAATTGACCTGTTTGTTCTGGCCGAATGAGTGCATCTCGGTCGCAAAAGAATATGAATACACGTCCATTACATTTCCGGCAAGGTCTGTAGCATTTACCGTGATAGTCACCGTCTGGTCGTAATAAAGCATGTCGCTAGTCGGTTGGTAAACGAATCTATAATCAGCCTTTGTACCTAACCTTCGGCAATCACCTTCCGGGCTGGTATAATGGTCCGTATCACCAAAGTAGATGGTATCGTTGTTGGGATTGTCGTTGATCCTGATTTTAATTTTTGCCGATGTGGCATCAACACCTATACCGGCATCGGCAATATTTAGAGTTATCAGGTTGTTTAAAGGTACTTGTATCGAGTCGGCAGCAGGTGAGCAATTAGTGACGGTCGGCGCCAAACTATCAACATCAACAGTCATAGTAACCGTCTCAGAATCCTGCAGCTGCCCATCGCCTGCAGTAAAAGTGACGGCATAACTACCCACCTGGCTCTGGCTTGGCGTCCA
>CAZLIO010000633.1:0-2722 GCA_964559025.1 uncultured Pirellulales bacterium
CATCCGCCCGGCCAGCGCAGCACCGGTATCTTCATTCGTTTCAATGCATCGGCTACATCGTTGCGGATACCGCGGGTGTTCGGAATCGCCGAACCCTCACCGACCCAAAAACCGCCGTAGATACACCTGCCTAAATGCTCTGAGAAGTGGCCGTAAATGTTCCTGCTGATAGTTTCCTTGCCTTTGTCGGCGTGGATGACCAGCTTGTTTACCCCCGGTTTTTCCTGCTGTGTTTTATCCACAGCAGGTGTTGAGGCACAGCCAGCTATCAACGCCGCAGCCACAAAGCAAACGATTCCTTCGATATTTATCATTGGCAGCAACCATTTCTTCAGCTCACCATGCTTCATTTTCTTGTCCCTTCCATAGAAAATCAGGAGTTAAGCTCACATAAGAAATCGGGGATTCAAGGAAGCTTATGGTCCGATGGTTTCAGGCCTTTTTTATGGCCGCCCATTCCAATTGGATTGGGATGATACTCGCCAACTAAATCAACCTTGCTCTTGGCCGGGATTTTATCTTCCATTTCCATCGCCCAGTAGCAGGCATTCACAAGAAGACGGCGGAAACCTTCGTTCTTAAGGTCGCCCCCATGTCCCATTGTGGTGGTGAATATACGAGAGGTTTTTCCTTTCTCGCCTGTATAAGTTTTGGTCCAGGCCACAGGCACCAGTTTCTTGTCCGGATTAGGTTTGTCTTTCGGGTCCATACCTGAAAGAACCTGTCCCATAATCAACGGCTTGCTGTCACCGGTCAGTGTTGTTAGACCATAAACATCGGACGGGCCCCAGATATCATCAATGCCTTTGACAATGGGATGACTTTCCATACCTTTTGCGACCAGGCCGCGTGTACTTTCTTTCTGGTGACTTCCATAGTGGTTAATCCACGTCTCACCAAAAACCTGACGTCCATATCCGCCGTCAAACTCCTTGTCTCGAAAGCTGTATTTGGCATAAGGACTGTTTTTGTTTTTCCTGTAATTAAACGCGTGCGTTGCTGTCCTCAAAGCTACGATGGGTTTACCAGAGTTGGTATAATCAATAATATATTTCATCTGCTCATCAGGCAGCTCACGGAAACGTAGAAACATAACCATCAAGTCCGCCTTTTCGAGAACTTTGAGGCCGGGGATATTATCAAGCGTCTGCGGGTCGATCTCGCCGGTTTCTTTATTGATGGCAAAAAGCACCGTGCACTTAAAACCCTGGTGCACAGCTAAAATCTTGGCGAGCTGGGGCATTGAGTCTTCCGAGCGATATTCCTCATCGCCGGTGACAAAGACAATATGTTTGCCCTTGCCCGGGCCCCTGCCGCCTTTGTAAACAACGCTGGATTTAGCGTTCACCACTCTGCCCACCAGGCATATCAATACAACGAACACCAACATCCAGAGCTTAATTGAATTTCTTGACTTGTTCATTTTCATCTCCTTTCACATTTACCAGGTAATCGTTACGTTCATAAACAGACAAATAATATAACAAATCCGGTTTTGTTTTACAAGCCAGTTAGTGAACTCAATCATTCTTCGGATGCATCTGCCGTTTGCGGTGGGTTTTTTCTCAACTGTAGTTTCTTAATCAGCAACACCGTTTATGGCGTTGTTATCCCTGCTCGGCTTTCACAGGAATGACAAGTCATGTATTCAAGCTTGAAGGTGTAAAAAGCCTAATTGTGCAGGACTTATAAAGACGAAGACAAAGCCGACGCAAGTACTACCCGTTCTGCTCCGACGTCAGCATATAGTTCCCCTAAAACGGTCTAACCAACCCCGGTTTCCTTTGCATCAAATGTTAGGCTATATACCTCTCCGGCCTGGATAACATGAACAGTGAGCTTGGAAATGACGGCACCAGTGCCCATATAGGCGGTCCACTCACCGTCGGTGGGTCCCCAGCCGTTTGTCAAGCCTGCCGAGGTATCCTCGCTCTCAGCTCGACCTGGAACATTGCCCGATTCTATCTCCATTTTGTCCGTTCCAGACAGCTAAAAACTGGGTTTTTCAACTGTAACAAGCATAGGTCACTCAACCGGCCGGGGAAGATACAGCCGAATGTCGTCAATGTACACTATACCCGAACCGCCAGGCTGCGGATTGTTCCTGTCGCCAAAACCAATACCAATCGTCTCGACATTGGCAAGGTCCACGCCCTGGTCTGCAAAATTCTGCAGGTCGATATTCCATTCCGTCCACTCAGTTATCAACGCTGCATTCGGATTGTCGTGAGGGACCACAGCGCTGCCGTTGAGAACCACATACATCGGCTCAGCAGTGTTGCTGATTATCCCGATATCCTGGTTCGTCCACTGTCCGGAGACCGTACCGGTGATACTAACATTAGAGAGCTTGGCCTCACAGACCTCGCCGGTGTTATGTGCGGTCACTGCCAGACCTATATACATAGGAATATTCATGTTGATACTCTCAGTGCCAATCTGTATCCACGAGCTGCCGTCAGCTGAATATGAGGCCGTAACGGCGCCGCTAACGTTGCGTTCTATTTTCACCCACTGCGGCGCCGCGAGCCCGGCTATATCTGTGGAGAAGCTCGAAGCGCCCGCCGTTCTGCGACGCTGAAAGGAAACACCCTGAGTAGGTGTAACCACCACCATTGCATGGATGGAATCCGCATCAAGCGTATCGCGAATCATCACGCCGGCCTTGGCCGATGGGTCCGTCTGTTCGACGCTCTCGACCTTTACTATAATTGAGCCGGCG
>CAZLIO010000634.1:0-2717 GCA_964559025.1 uncultured Pirellulales bacterium
GCCCGAGATGGTATCTCTGCCGGCCACTTCCATGGTCAATTCCTCATTGAGCGGAACGGCCGAGCCGATTTGTATCTTGACTTTTTCAGCCCTTGCCTCGCCGATGAGCAGGTTGTAAGTTCTCTTGAGATGGTTTATCACTGCTTCGTCCATATCGTCGCCGCCTATGCGGATTGATTCGGAGGCGGCGATATCGGCCAGGCTCATTATGGCCACTTCGGTGGTTCCTCCGCCGATATCGACAATCATCGAGGCGGTGGGCTCTGCGATTGGCAGTCCTGCTCCGATTCCCGCCGCCATTGGTTCATCAACCAGATAGACTTTTCGTGCACCTGCACGTTCGGCACTATCTATCACCGCCTGGCGTTCAACATCGGTTATTCCGCCCGGCACCGCGATTACCACCCGAGGCCTGACAAGTCCGCCCCTGCCGTGTGCTTTCCTGATAAAGTAGCTCAGCATCGCCTCGGGGATCTCGAAGTCGCTGATCACGCCGTCTTTGAGAGGTCTTATTGCACTAATCGAGCCCGGCGTTTTGCCTAACATTTCGTGTGCAACCAGGCCGACAGCTTGACCGTTGTTCAGGACAATGTTGGTTCCTTTGCGAACGGCAACTACGGAGGGCTCATTGAGAACAATACCTTTGTCGCGGATGCAAACCACGGTAGTGCACGTGCCAAGGTCAATGCCCATATCCATACTGAACAAACCTAATATTTTGTCCATTAGCATTTTTGGTTCATCCTTAAATTCCTGCCAAGATGCTAAAGCCTTTTGTAGTTCGGCTTTACAAAAAAATCACTTTAGGTGGATTTGCCTTTCAGCGCATAGCTGTCAGGCACTTCGTATTGTGGCATTTTTATAAAAGCAGCCGAATATTAAAGCCCTCAAACCGGCCGATTCAGCCAAAATAACTACCATAACTATATTATTGACAATAAGATAGGGCAATTTATCATTCACTATATTATTTTGATAATTGGTAGTTGGTTATTGGTTATTACTATTTACTACTTACCTTTTACTAATTACCAGTCACCAGTTACCAGTCAGCACAATTAGGTCCTATAAAAAACCACAAAAGATGAGTCTTAAAATTACGAGAGCATAAGCGGCAGGAGGAGCTGGTGAGTGGTGAGTAGTAACCAATTAACCAATTAACAACTCACCAGGTAACCTTCGCTACTGCCAGTCGGCGGGGTACCGGATGGATTCAGGCTGAATGTGGAACTTTCTGCAAAGCTCTTCTACCAGCGCTTCTGTCCTTTTTATCTGAAAGTCGGTCGGGGTTTTGGCTTTGTCGTCAACTATAACGCAGATACGAATAGTTTGCTTGCTGTAGTGTTCGACCAATGATTGTTGTTGCCATTTTTCGGTTGGTTGTATTTGGCCGTCGTGGCCGACTCGACCATTGCAGATAATGAAGTGGCAGTTTACCCTGTTAGAGACTTTTTCCTTTGTATCTCTAATGGGATTAATATGCTCATCGGCGTCCACATCGCTCGCTTTGCCGAAGGCGGTCTCAATGTTGTCGGATCCGGTGCCGCTGTAGTAAATCTCGATTCGGCTCCAGCGTCCCGGCAATTGGTCGGCATGAGAACGGATGGCTTTTTTCACAGAGCCCAGACGGTAATAGCGTGAAAGACAAAATGCACCGGCCGATGGTGGATTATGGCCCAGAGCATTTAAAATTATTGCTGCGAGTATGATTGAAACCCCCAGAACAACAAGAACTTTCGTTTCCCTTGAATGCTTTGTCATCATTCACCCTCTGCTTACTTTATTGACCGCAAGTCAAAGTTCAGAAGTCGGATGCCGGAAGTCAGGTATCGTTCGGTTTTCTGGATTCTGCTCTTTGTCCTCTTACCTGATTTCCTGATAACCTGATTTCCTGATAACCTGCTCTCTGCTCCCTGCCTCCGATACGATATTTTAGCTATCGGCCTTTCAGAAAAGCCCCTTTAGGTAAGTTATTTTTTCACAGGCCATATCTAAAGTAGCTTTCCGTTTGTCGGGTTTTTTATAGGAGTCGACGAGTACCCACGTCCTATATGGATTTGCAGAAGGACTATAAGAGCAAGAGTGGTTGTGTCAGGAAAGTGCCTACCAGCCGTGCCAGAGCCACGGCTCGGCAGGAAGTGAGCTAAATGAACAAAAGTTGCCCAGTTGTAGAAGCTTGTCTGTCGGCCTCGAAGCTGGTATCGGACTGGAAGCTCGACATTGGATGCTCGAGGAAAAACGAGTTTGGGTTCCCGCAAGGCGGGGTCCCTTCAAGCTTCTATGACAAGCATCGATACGAGCATCGACAACCTTAAACGAAAACTGCACTTTAGGCACTCCAAATTTTAGTCACTTTAGTTTTTTCAGAATGGCATCGAGCACGCCATTAACAAACGCCGGCGATTTATCGGTACTGAACTTTTTGGCAAGCTCAATGGCCTCATTTATCACAACTTTGGGCGGGATATCAGAACAGAATTTCAACTGATAAACCGCCAATCTCAAGATGCTTTTGTCAACAGGTGAGAGTCTTGTGAATTGCCACTTAATTGTCGAGGCAATTATCGGCTCGTCGCACTGTTCTAAATTTTCCCACGTTCCTCTTGTCCAATCCGAGGCGAGTTTTCGTACAAAATCGTCTTCATCAGCCTCTGTGAAGAACCGATCTAAAAGCTCGAATAGGTCGGGGCCCTGCACATCGAGCTGATATAACGCCT
>CAZLIO010000635.1:0-2707 GCA_964559025.1 uncultured Pirellulales bacterium
GAACAGATATATCTAAGCTCGGCGGAAGGCAGCCTTCTGACCGGCTATCGGCAGGTCGAGGATTTCGGCGCCTCGGAAACCGGCGTATCGTTTGGCCGTTACTATAAGAGCAGTACCGGTAATTACAACTTTGTTCCGATGGGTGAGAACACTCCGGGTTCTGCAAATGCTTATCCGAAGGTCGGCCCGATAGTCATAAACGAGATTATGTACAATCCGGATTGGCCGGTTGGTGGCTCATATACTAATGACCAGTATGAATACATCGAGCTGCACAACATCAGTGCCGAGCCGGTGACCTTATACAATTTTGATACAGCCCTGCCGTGGAAGTTCACCGATGGCATTGACTTTACCTTCCCGGAAGATGTTCCTGTTACGATGCCTGGCGGCGGATATTTATTATTGGTCAAGGAGCCGGAGGCATTTATGTGGCGGTATCCGGCTGTTCCTGTTGAGAAGATTCTTGGCCCTTACAGTGGCAGCTTGAACAATGCCGGTGAGAGGTTGGAGCTTTCGATGCCCGGTGACGTGGACGAGTTTGGGACACGTTATTACATGCGCGTTGACAGGGTCACTTACAGTGATGGTTTTCATCCTGAGAATTCACCCGGTCCGGCAGATTGCCGGATTGACCTCTGGCCGACCACACCGGATGGTGACGGCGAGTCACTTACTCGCAAGGTCTCATCCGATTACGGCAATGACCCTGACAACTGGATTGCAACCATACCTTCGCCAGGTGAGTAAATTTCAAGTCCATTTAATCCTCGAATCGCTTGAGAAAACAATTATTTTGCAGCTTGACCTGTGTCACAGAGTGTTTTATTATAAGAGTAAGACTTTTGCAGAAATCATAAGAACGAAATAAGTAGGGAGTCAAATAATGAGATATGAAAAATTGTTGATTGTTCTGATAAGTATTGCGACTTTGTCAGGCTGTGTGGAGGAAAAAACGGAAATGGCAAAAAAGACATTCGGCGATGACCTGACATTCCTTAAGAAACATACGGACGTGGTCATTTTATCAGAGACCTCCGGCAACAGCCAGGTGGCTGTTTTGCCCACGCTGCAGGGCCGGGCAATGACCAGTACTGCGGAGGGAACGGAGGGATTGAGCTTCGGCTGGATTAACCGCGAGCTAATCGCTTCCGGCAAGACGGTCGAGCACATCAATGTTTATGGGGGTGAAGACCGTTTCTGGCTTGGGCCTGAGGGTGGACAATTTTCGATATTTTTCAAAAAAGGCGTTCCGTTCGACCTTGAAAACTGGTTTACTCCGGCGTCCATTGATACAGAGCCATTTGAGCTTGTTTCCAAATCTAAAAGCCGTGCAATTCTAAAAAAAGATATGCAATTAGAGAACTACTCTCGCACTATTTTTAACCTTCGTGTGGACCGTGAAATTCGAGTTCTTGAACGAAGCGAAGCGCTCAATGCGTTGGGAATAGCGCCGGCCAAAACAGTTAAAATAGTTGCTTTTGAATCAAACAACACGATGACCAACACAGGCACCAAGGCGTGGGACAAAGAAAGCGGACTTCTCTCAATCTGGATCCTTGGCATGTTCAATCCGTCGCCTGCAACCACGATTGTCGTCCCGTTCAACGCAGGTACGGAGGATGAGCTTGGCCCCATCGTGAACGATGCCTACTTTGGTAAGGTTCCTGCGAATCGGCTGGTTGTCAAGGACGGTGTGATGTTCTTTAGTGGTGACGGACAATACCGCAGTAAGATAGGTCTTTCGCCGCAACGCGCCAGGCCAATAGCCGGCAGTTATGATGCCGTCAATAAAGTCCTGACAATTGTCCAGTATAACAAACCTCAGACTGCTGCCGATTATGTAAACTCGATGTGGGAGCTTCAGGCCGAACCGTACAAAGGTGACGTTGTTAATTCGTACAACGATGGTCCTCCTGAACCCGGCGCTAAACCGATGGGGCCGTTTTATGAACTTGAAACATCATCCCCGGCTGCGGCCTTAAAACCGGGCGAGGCGGTATCCCACATACATCGTACCTATCATCTGCAAGGCCCCGAGGCTGACCTCGATAGCATTGCCAAAGCAACGCTCGGAGTAACGATAGCCGAAATAAAGTCGGCACTTCCAAAATAGCGGGATTACTCTTGTGCTAATTTGTAATATCCTGGTCGTCGGCAGGGGGGTATTGCGGGATTTCTATAATTCGAGGCTTATACCGGATGATTCGGTATGAGCCCCGCTTGCTTTTTGGGGCTGATATGAAAAGTAAAATGAGATTTCCTTGGTTATCTGGTTTTGCATAAGTTAATTCTTTCTTATAATAGAATACAGATATTTAAACTGAATTTTTGTTTAAACAAAGCAGTCATACGAGAAAAGCAAATGAAGAAAGAGCGTTCTTGTGCACTTGTTCTTGTCGGTATCAGTATTCTTCTGGGAGGATGTAAAGACAGAGAGGTCAATTTTGTAACAATAGGTACGGGAGGTGTAACTGGAATATATTATCCGACAGGTGTTGCTATATGTCGAATGATTAATAAGAAATTTGATGAGTACGAGATTAAAGCGACCGTTGAATCGACAGGCGGCTCCGTGTTCAATGTTAATGCGGTGTTAAACGCAGACCTGGTGTTTGGTGTTGTTCAATCCGACAGGCACTATCAGGCGTATAACGGATTGGCTGACTGGTCCAAATACGGAAATCAGACGGATCTGAGGGCCGTG
>CAZLIO010000636.1:0-2704 GCA_964559025.1 uncultured Pirellulales bacterium
CAAGACCTAATACACTGCACTTCAATCTTTCATCTACTCCTGATACCAAGCTTGCCTTTATGCCGCCGAGGCTTAAACCTAAACAGCCGAGTCTATTTTCATCAACTTCTTTTCTTTCGACTAAGTAGTCCAGCGCTTGTCTATTATCCAAAACTGTTTGTCTAAAGTAATCTTCAACCTCTTCTGCACTCTCGGTATCCTCAAGCTCAGCCTCCCTGTTATGTACAACAGCACAATTGAAACCGTTGGATGCAAAAAGGCGGGCAAAACCTCTAACAGAAAAATCTACTCCACCGGATATTGGCAGAATAAGCACGGTAGGAAATTTCCCATGCTTCTTCTGCACGTAGTAGTCAATTTTTATATTCTCTGTTCCGAAGATATTTAGTGCTGAAGGAAATTCTATTCTCTCGATAGCGTACCGTTTCTTTTCATCAATTTTCTCAACTTTAGCTTCAATAGTACGCTTGGGGTAGCTGTAATATTTCAGCATCTCTGCACTTCTCTCGCCTGGACCAGCATAAGCCGGGTCACATCTGTAATGTGCACACGAAGAGAACAATATTAGACCAAAGGCCAAGATTGACTCGAATAGAACTTTGAGACTTGTATAACCTTTTGACTTCGTGTCAACTGTGCGTTCCAATTCTAACATACGGCAAAACCTCTCCTGCTTTTTGAGCACCGGTTTCTCCGAAAGGAGTCCGTAGGACTAAACTTTTCACATAAGTTTATATCAAATATACTTTACTTATACCACTCTACCTGTAATTCGACAATGCTGAGAAATAATGGTTTTTGGAGAGCGAGCTTGCCGTGGATCAATAGCAACATGCTATTGTCAGCACTTACGGAGAGGCGGTCACAAGTAATCTAATAGCGGAGATCAATGCGAATAAAATTCCAGCTATTGCAAATCCTGTATCGACAAGATGCTCCCGATAGCTCTTGATATTCTTTATCGCCATCACTCCCAGAAAGACGGCAAAAAATATGCTCAGGAAACCATAAGCAAACTTTGCTGCGAAACCTGTGTTAAGAGACAAAAGGAGGATACTCACAAGCCCTAAGACAAATGACGCAATCGCCATTCCCAAGGTCTTACTCCTGGCAGCGGTATCAAGCTCTTGTGAATCTGTGCTCGTTTCACGTATAATCTTTTGCACCTCGGCCCTGCCACGACCATACGCCACCTTCGCATCCTTAACGGCCGAGACAGTAAACTCCCGGATTTTCTGAGGTATTACAACCTCAGTTTTCTTTTGGCCGAATGCTGCTTTCACTTCCTTCTTAGTCATCACAACCAACGCCCAGATTCCCATGGGTAAACCAATGACGGCACCCGGAGTGAAGGGTAAAATCCCCAGGATACTGCCTGCTACAGCCAGGCGATATGACCTCAACTGCATCAGATTCCAGGCGCCTAAGATTACAACGACTGCGTGCGCCGCCATCAAAATCACTATTGGCAGTTTTGTGGCCCCTGGCATGAATCTGAACACACTCCATAGGACTCCAACGACGCCCAGGCAATTAATCATTCCGGCGACCAGCAATCCGACGGCCGGAATCCAAACACGGTGCCGGATGGATTCAATATCGTCACCCTCCTTCAAGCTCCAAGAGGCATTTTTCTCGGCTTTTCTATCGGATCGAATCGATTCAACATCGGTTTTCACCTCAGAAGCATGCTGATAGCGGCGCTCAGGCTCCTTCTCCAAGGTCCGAAGCACAACCTCGTCAAGCTTAACATCCACCTTGACCTTCTGTGACGGCGGGGCAAACCGGCCTAATGGTAACTCGCGAGTAAGCATCTCGTAAAACACCACACCCAGCGAAAAAATATCTGCGCGGTGATCCACCTGGTCCGGGTGCTCGATTTGTTCCGGGGCCATATAATGGGGTGTTCCCATTCTCTGACCGGCTTGTGTGAGCGCATAGACGGTTGCGGGACTATCCAAGAGCTTGGCTAAGCCGAAGTCAGCTATCTTGACCCTGCCCTTTTTGTCCAGAAGAATGTTTTCCGGCTTAATGTCCCGGTGTACGATACCCTCATCATGGGCATACTGTAAAGCTTCGCAGATTTGGGGGACGATGGCGAGTGCTTCTCTGGGTGAAAGCTGACCAGCCTGAATCACATGGCGCAAATCCGTACCTTCCACAAATTCCATAATGAAGTAATACAGACCATCCGCTGTATGCCCAAAATCGTATACGGTGACAATGTGTGGATGGTTCAGCATGGCTAAAGAGCGGGCCTCACGAGTGAACCGCTCAGCAAAAGCTTTTGCCTGTTCAACCTCCGGCGGCAATATCTTTAGCGCCACGAGGCGACCGAGCTGTTTCTGACGGGCCCTATACACCGCACCCATGCCGCCTTGGCCCAGTAGATCAAGGATCTCCAGTTGCGGAAACTGCTTCGCCAGCTCTGCCGGCCTGGGAGGCACAAACCTGCCCGGCGGAGTAGTACTTGTGGGAACATCACTTACCGCCTCAGATTCGGCATTACCGGCCTGCTCGGTCTCTTGCTGAGCACATTTCATCAGACATCTGGGGCACAAGCCTTCCGGCGCATTAGCCGGCAACTCAGCTCCGCATTTCGGACAGCTTCGCTCTTCGGCCATAGTACCATCTCCTTTCTTTCTAATGGCTATGAGTTCTGCAAAATTGAGGTTAGGCATACTTTGAAAAGAAAAAAATCGTT
>CAZLIO010000637.1:0-2704 GCA_964559025.1 uncultured Pirellulales bacterium
GCGGTCATCGCGGGCAGGCACAGAAAACTTCATGGAGGCTGCTGTGGGCGGCACCTCAGGAAACTACCTCTTTGGGGCAACGCTTGTGGACGATGACAATTGGCACCACGTCGGGGCCGTGTACGATGGCGCGACTTTTTCCCTTTATGTCGATGGCAAGCTGGACGGGTCTGAAGAGTCAACAGGAAGTATCACCGTCAGCAGCTATCCTCTTTTTATCGGCAACAATTCTCAAAATACAGATCGCGAATGGACAGGCCTGATTGATGAGGTCGTGATATACGACAGGGCTTTGTCTGCGGGTGAGATTCGTTACCTTGCGGGTGAACGGGCGACGCCGGTTGATGTCACAGCGCCAGGGGATATCGTCAAGGGTGTTCCGGACGATGGAGATTGGCCTGGCGCAGAAACGCCTGACTTGGCGACTGATGATGACACCTCAACGAAGTATCTGCACTTCAAAGGCGAAACGGAACCCACCGGATTCCAGGTTACACCATCGGCTGGCCCGACTATTGTTACGGGGCTGACTTTAACCACAGCGAATGACGCAGCAGAGCGTGACCCGATTGCATTTGAGCTCTATGGTTCTAATGTGAGCATAGATGGGCCGTACGAGCTGATTGCCAGCGGCGATATCGTCGATTTCGCCCAGGCGGATGCGTGGCCCCGCTTCACAATGAACACAACGCCGATTTCGTTTGATAATGACGTGGCATACAAGTACTACCAGGTCATGTTCCCGACTGTCCGGGATGCAGCAAGTGCCAACAGCATGCAGATAGCAGAAGTGGAGCTATTAGGGGTCGTCAAGCCAACCGGTGTAAATATCATCTTGGTCTCCGGGAACCACGATTTCGACATAGACGGTGTCGTGGACGATTTCATGTTGGTTGATATACTCAAGGCTGAAGGCCACACGGTCGATTATCAGCCGGGTAACTGGACAGAGCTGGATGATGACAAGATCGCTGCGCTGAATGCAGCAGACCTGGTGATCATAAGCCGCTGCACCAACAGCGGTGATTACGCAGCAGACGACACCGAAGTTGCACAGTGGAACTCAATCACGACACCGATGCTCTCGATTTCCACCCATCTCGCGAGGAGCAGCCGCTGGAAATGGTTGGATTCCACTAGTCTCCTGGATCTTGTTCCTGCGGTGATGGAACTTGCCGATGGCACCCAGATTGATGCGATGGATGAAGCTGTAGGTCTATCCTCATTCATTGATGCTGCTCCGGGTAACGGTACAGTACTCGCGACAGGTGACGGCTTGCCCTGGATCATCGAATGGGAAGCCGGAGTAGAATACTACGATGGCGCCGGTCAGATCGCCGGCGGTCCGCGTGTATTCTTCGTCGCCGGCACACAAGAGCTTGAGGGTGTTTCCAACTGGGGTGAGTGGAACCTCACACCCGAGGGCAAGACAATTTTCCTCAACACGGTCAATATGATGTTACCACAGTAGAGTATTGATGCAAGGCTAAATGGATTCCCGTTTGTTCGGGAAGGCCATAAGGATTTGTACAAGTTCGGGGCCTATACTGATTGATTCGGTATAGGCCCCTTTTTCTTGGAGCAATATCAAAGCTGTAAGTCAGGCCTGCTCAGGATTTTCTGCAGGACGGCTGTGAAAGGTGTTTTATAACGTATTCATACTGTTGTTCTAAAGTTTGCTTTTTCCCCTAATCAGCAGGGAACTTCGTGCATTCTATTGAATTCCCTTGAACCGCGCGTAACGTTGCGGTTCAGAGGCGGCGTACACGCCGTCCCTTGGAACCGCTGGTTCTGTGATTTAATCATCTGGTCCACGCGTGAACGTTGTAAATATCCCGGACATGGAGCCGCGACAAATAGCTATATTTAGGATTGGAATATTCCACTTGCGCGACTCTTGGGGGGATACCTCTGCATTTCGGATATTAGCAGAAATGCGGACGATTCTCTTCTTTCGCTTCTTCCACTTGGTCTTGATTTGAATTAGATATTTCTCTCCCGACCTTCCCATTTGTTCCGTCGTATAAACTACATCTCCTACTGTACGAACGAGGTCTTCATGGGACATCGTCCTAAACCGATCAAGTTCATTATTGAGAACTGACTTTGCTTCTTCCTTGTTCATCATTGCTCACAGAACTATTTATATATGGTTTCCGTATAAAACTCCCGACCTCTCCGGGCCTCAGTATAACACCCCTTTGCCCAAAGTCAATAAGGATAGTGCTCTCGATTGAAAATTCCCGTTTGTACGCGGGTAAGGAGCTTTACAATAATAGTTTATGATTTTACTCGCGGGAATTTACAACCCTTCAAGGGTATAATCCCTTGGAAACGACTTACTAATTCCGGCCACACAATACTTAATTCCAGCCGTCCTCTGCGTCCCAAAGCTCCGCAGTAATTCAGCCCAGCCGCTGTTGTACCCTCATAGAATACAAACGAACTCTAATCTGTCAAGGAAAAAGACCAACAAATCTGACTTTTTCTCCCTTCGGATCGACAGTCTGGGATATAGTTGTTGCCCGCTTTATTGCGCACTTTAATGGCTGGATTGGCCCTTCAAGTCAATATTCATATGATAATTCTCTGGTTCCTCAACACAAGGAGTACTTGACATTTTTTGACAGTCATGTTAAAATATATAGATTAGTTGGACTCTAACCAAAGCTGGCAGGTTGGATGCAAGGAGTTGGCGAGCTAT
>CAZLIO010000638.1:0-2153 GCA_964559025.1 uncultured Pirellulales bacterium
GCCAAGACTCAGCAGTCCTGTACCCATTGCAAGCAATATTAAGACCGCAACCACAGCCAGCGGTATGGCAGAGCCACGCTTTTTAGATTGTAGTATCTCATTCATTTTCTTTCTCATCTCCAACCAAAACAAGTCGATACACACGACCCAAAAAGCTGATTCTAATGAGGAAGATTAAATGACAGCTTCAGTCCCCAATTTTGCTGTTTTACAGCTTACTTTGTTTTTATAGGCGTAGCCTTTATATCCGAAATTGAAAACTTAGGGCTGCCCTCATACCAACGCTCGACTACGAAAGATACACCCTCGTCTTCCAGGCTGACTTCTCTCAGCGCTTCATCGTAGTAGTAATTTCCCCCGGCCTTGAATTCAAAGCTGTTGGCGACGATAGCACCGTAAGCATCTCCCTTGGCATACAGGTCAATATCAGCATTTGGGGCATAGATTACTCCAGTCCATTCGTTCTTGGCCTTGATGTCGAAGTTCTGCTCGCCTTCGCCTGTACCGTACAATTGTATTGTTAAGGCATCCTTGGTGGGATTTTCAGTACCGATACTGCTGCCGTTGCCGCTGACAATGTCTCCATCTAAGTAAATAGTCAAAGATGAGCCGTCCTTTACAACAATCTCGCACGAATTACCGAGTTCGATATTTCCGGTGATGTACAAGATAACATCTCCTTTATCTATTTCCAGTATTCCCACATCGCTGCTCGATGCCAAGTCGATGTTGCTATATTGGCCATTCTCTAAAGGAGTAATTGTTATGGTTTTGCCCTTGGCTTCAATACCTCCCATCATATCGGTCAGTGTCGGTGGGGTAACCGGTGGCAAGGGATCTTTTTCTGTTCCACCGAGCTGGTCCCCTGTCGTCGCGCCCAGGTCTTTTATAACAGTATCCGGGTCGCCCCCGAGGCCCACAAGAACATCACCCTTCACATTTACACCACTATTGAGAACTACCATCGAGTCCTCAGTGCTTTGGGTACCAATATCTACATTGAAATCAGTATCAAGCGGGTCTTCGGAGTTGTATCCATCAATGGTTGTACCGGATTTCAATACCAGACTTCCTTTCGTTAGAATCGCATGCTCAAATAATCCCTGCAGTCCTAAGGTCGCATAGACTGTTCTTTGGGCCTGATCGGCTTTTCCAACGGACTGCATAATATAGCCGTTGGCGAGATTACCTGTAACGCTGTAACTGTAGGACGCGTCACAGTAGAGTAAGTTTATGTCTGTTGCCTTTGGCATAGAGCTGGCTGACCAGGGTTTAACCTTCAGTTTTTCGTTCATTTGATACAAAGCCATTGTCAACCCTGTATCCGCGGCACATCGAGCTGTAATATCCGAGGTGGTTCGCAAAGAAAAGGTACGACTGTTCAAACCCATACTGAGCAGCCCCGTCCCCATTGCAAGCAATATCAAGACCACAACTATGGCCAGCGGGATGGCAGAGCCACGCTTTTTTGTTTGTAGCAGCTTTTTCATATTTACCTCCTTCTCTTTTCAAGTGACAATTTTTTTAATTGTTCGTAACCGCAGACGTGATAAGTGTGTTTTTCTGTTTGCCGTTGTCGAGTTTAAGTATCATTTGTATGGACCGGCCGAGCTGCACGAACTTGCAGCTGGATACATTCTCACAGACAGTCTCGATTGTGTCTGTTGAGGTGGGATTGTATTGGCCGTACTCAACATTCAGTTTGCCACCGGACGTATAGAAACGTGCATAACGGTCAACTACAGTAGATGCATCACTTGCGTAGTAATATACCTCAACCCAACTGCCGGCGGGGTCGAGCAGGAACTTGTCCCTGCTTGCCTTGCGCATTACTGCGTCAAACTTCCTCCTTGCTACGTAGCCGTCTGTAACTACATCCGAGTATATACGATCATACATGTAGTTCCAGCCGCGCTGGCCGTCAACCAAGGCCACGCCGATAGCAAGCACGACAATAACCATAATTGCTATGGCTATCATCAACTCTATAAGTGTAAAGCCCCGTGAGGCTGCTAATCTTTTTTTAATCATCATCGTCTCCATCGGCCCTTATAAGGCGTAGGTTGTGAGCTTAAAAGATCTATCCGCATCATTAAGGCTGCTCGATCCCTGGTCCCGCTGCGCCCAGGCTACAATGATATTCAAGGCCCTCA
>CAZLIO010000638.1:2163-2704 GCA_964559025.1 uncultured Pirellulales bacterium
GTCTTTCCACGATAAAGTGATATAGAAGTTAGCACCATTTACAGTAACGGTGTAGCTTCCCAGGAGGGTAAAATCCGCCGGCTCGGAAGGACCACTACTTGCAGTGATTGTCAGATCTGAACCTAAATATGCTGCTGGGTCATAAGTCTCCATGCCTCCGAGGCCCCGCCAATTTTCGCAGAGCATCAGTCCGATTCTGGAGGCGGTTATCTTTGCGGCTGCTTTTTTTGCATCCAAAGCGGAATAATATCTAAAATTGGAAGTTCCGATAAGAGCCGCTAAGAGGATAGCAATCGCAATCATTACGCTGACTAACGAGAATCCCCGGCGACAACGAATTTTGCATGTTTTTGGGACCATTTTTGCTCTCCTCAACTTGGGAAAAGGTCCTGTCTATTGAGACGACACTGCCCATTTTTACCGCCGGAGCTGCTTTAACGATGGTCGTCCCAGTACCAGAGTTTAATCGACATAAAATGCCATTAAGTTTACGCAAAAACCTCATCATTCAATCGATGGCAATTAATCCCACAAGCTGTTC
>CAZLIO010000639.1:0-2702 GCA_964559025.1 uncultured Pirellulales bacterium
GATTTTCACATTTCAAATTAATAGCCAATATTTGGCTTTGAAGGAAGGAGGTAGTAGCAAATCATAAAGGTATTGACAAATCGTAAAAAAGTTATCCTGGGCAGATATAAAAAATTTGCGATTTGTGCTTTTTGTTTTTCGATGTTTCTTTATTGTAAGCATCGAGTGTTTTGGTGTGTGGCCAAAGCATAATTCACAATTATTTTATTTTTTTTGAAGGAGGATTATTATGTGTAAGAAACTAATTGTTTTGGTGTTTTGTGCTGCAGTACTGTTCTCGGGAGCAGCTATGGCGGAAGTGGACGATAGCGGACGCCTGATTGTTCCTGAGGCATCCGTAGCACCAATCATCGACGGCGAGTTAGACGATGTCTGGCAAAACGTCGGCGAGGAGGGTGTCCTAATCACCGACATCATCAACGCTGGGGGCAATGTCCCCCCTGATGACGATAGTGATCTGTCCAGTACATTCAAGGTGATGTACGATGCCGACAACTTCTACATTTACGTTGTAATTCAGGACAGTGTTATTGACTACGAGTTCTCCGACTACAATGGCGACGGCGTCGAGATCTATTTCGACGGTGACAACAGCAAAGGCGGCAGCTACGATGGTGTCAATGACAACCAGATCCGTATCACTGTTGATGACGTTGAATTGGCCGATATCGACAGCTCATTGCCTGTAGATGGATCGGCCTTCAAGGTAATTCTCACCGATTTGGGTTACAACATTGAAGCGTCATTCCCACTGGAAACGCTGCAGATAGTCCCGGAAAACACTTTCGGCTTCGAAGTGCAGCTTAACGACAATGACGGTGGTGGCGGTCGCGAAACCATGATACGTTGGTTCAGCAACGATAATAATTCCTGGCAAGATTCCAGCCTGTTCGGCGAGGCTGTGCTGACAGCCGAGCCTCCTGCTGCGCTGCCGGAGGGATGGCAGAGCCAGGATATAGGCACCACCGGTGGTAGCGCTGCTGAGAGTGACGGCACATGGGTCATTAGCGCCGATGGAGCCGACATCTGGGGCAACTCGGATCAGTTCCACTATGTGTACACGGAGCTGACCGGCGACGCTACAATAGAAGCACGTGTCGTCAACAATGGCGAAGGCTCAAACGCCTGGGCCAAAGGTGGCGTCATGATTCGCCAGAGCCTTGACGCCGACTCCATCAATGTTAGTGGCTTTATCACCGGCGGCAGTGGTGACGGCGGCACGTTCCAATGGCGTCCCGTCAAGGGCGATAGTTCCTCTTCGAACCGCACGCTGACTGGTATCGCCCCGCCGTACTACGTCCGACTGGTTCGCGAGGGCAACACCTTCACGGTCTACATGTCCGCCGATGGCTTCTACTGGGCCCAGCAAGGCGCGCCTCCGGCGACTATTGAAATGACGGACCCGGTCCTCATCGGTCTGGCCGTTACCTCACACCAAGACGGCGAGGTGCGGACCTTTACGTTTGAAAACGTGAGAATAGTCAAGCCGGTTGATGTCACTGCGCCGGGGGATGCAATCCAGGGCGTTCCGAATGACGGAGATTGGCCTGGTGCTGAAACACCTGACTTGGCCATCGATGATGACACCTCGACGAAGTATCTGCATTTCAAAGGAGAAACTGAAACCACTGGTTTCCAGGTTACACCATCTACCGGTAGTATTGTCACGGGACTGACTCTCACCACAGCCAATGATGCGGCAGAGCGTGACCCGATTGCGTTCGAGATCTCTGGTTCTAATGAGAGCATAGATGGGCCTTATGAGCTGATTGCCAGCGGTGAAGTCGTCGATTTCGCCCAGGCGGATGCCTGGCCTCGCTTCACAATGAACGCAACGTCGATTTCGTTTGATAATGACGTGGCATACGCTCACTATCAAGTCCTATTCCCGGCTGTTCGAGACGCAGCAAGTGCCAATAGTATGCAGATAGCAGAAGTAGAGCTATTAGGGGTCCCAGATCCCGCTGGTCCAGTGGGGCACTGGAAGTTAGATGAGGGCGAAGGGGACGTAGCAGTTGATTCGTCCGGCAGGGGCAATGACGGCATGATCAGCAACCTTAATGGAGGTCTGGGTCTGGACGGCTCGGTTTGGGTTGACGACCCGGAACGTGGCACCGTTATTAGTTTTAACGGCACGGCCGAAGGTGCTTTTGTTCGCGCCGGCGATATTCCTCAAATGACACTGACCAATGACTTTACCTGGGCCTTTTGGGCGAAACACAACGCTGAGAACACGGCGGACAACGATATTATTCTTGGTAATCGGAAAGACGAGAATGCAGTCGATTTTGTGCCGCGTCAGTTCATTAAGTTCACACCTACTAAATTCGAGTGGCACATGAATGGCAACGGCGACGACAACCTCGATTATGACGACATTCCCGCCGACGTCTGGCTCCACCATGTGGTAGTGAAAACCGCAGATCAGCTGACCTATTACCGTAATGGCATTGAAGCCAGCTCAGGGACGTTCACACAACCCCTGGACTTTCCTCAGCCACTTTTCTTTGGCGGCGACAACGAGGGTGCCGAGGGAGAGAATTGGAGCGGATTGATGAGTGACGTGCGTATCTACAATAGGGCACTGACGGAGAATGAGGTTATTGGGCTTGCTGGTAAGACACCGGTTGATCCCGGCACTGATGGCCTGGCTGCGTACTACGCACTGGAGAACGATGTGTTAGATAGTTCCGGCAACGGCA
>CAZLIO010000640.1:0-2700 GCA_964559025.1 uncultured Pirellulales bacterium
TTCTACTTCCTGTACTTCTCCGCATGTTCCTCACAAAGCCACAAATAATGCCCTTCCGGCGTAAGCACCTTTTTCAAACCACCCCACTCATGATGTTCGTCCACCTCATCGAGCAGTTGACGAAACATCCTCAATTCCATACCTTCAATCCGTTCCGCCTTTCCTCCCACCCAGAGCTTGTCCCCGGTGTGTGCTTCCCTGTTTCTCTGCCGGGGGGTCCTCTCGAGCAGCTCTGCTTCTATATAGTCTCTCTCTGTTTTCGATATTAGCATTAAAACACACACTTTTAACTTGTTCTAAAACTGTTATATCCCCAATACCACAAAAAAACTTAGCCTTTATGGAGGGGATAAAGGGGCCCCCTCCACTTCTCTAACCTCTTACACACATAACCTTTCTTCTACCCTGTCTGTGCTGCCTGCTTCTTTTCTATCCTGACAGTATCATCAGCTCTCGAACTTTTTTCCGTATAGGACTTAGCGCGTTCGCGAGAGATTTTAGTCTCTGCAATTGGCCGTCGCACTGAGGACAAAGCTACTCCTGCCTTCAGATCTGTCATTATACCAACAGCCTCAGGATAGTTTTCTTACAATAAAGAGCTTGCCCGGCCCAAACGGCCCCACATTGTCATTCCCGCGAAGGCGGGAATCTATTCCTCTGGATACTTAAGTTCTGGATGATCTTCTTTTTTAGCTTTGGCTTTTGGTGCCTTGTTGAACGTTACATTCACTCCCTCCGAATGTGGATAATCAACAGACTTGCCACTCAGTAGTTCTTCTACTGTAAGGATTTGCATTGTAGCGTGCTTTGTTCCCCAAGGCGACTTGTAAAATCCGGCGCTCGCTGCTTCACCCCGCATCGGCTTTGTTGCTTTTTGCATACAAATAAACACCCCTATTTCCGCTTTCTCACGCTCAACAACGCCTCGCAAGTCCCGAACATGCCCTGGACCTGTTTGTCCTGCCTTAACAGATAAGATGATCTGCTTGGTTTTTGTCTTCTTGTTTTCAGCTTCATCGTGAAAATAAAGCCTACCATCTATTCCCTTATCCGCTCCTTTCTTTTGTTCGACAGGACGCGCGCCAACCAACCCCAGCGCCCACCACTGGAACTGATACGGATCGTTTTCAGCTAAAGTCTTTGCATCCGGCAAAGAAACAGGTTCTCCTATCACATGATACTTCACTTGGTTCCCGAACATATCTTTGAGTCTGTGTTTCATCAAAGCCACTGCCAGATGAGTAACATCAATTCCTATCCAATTCCGATTAAGTCTTTGGGCAACCGCTATCGCTGTTCCACATCCGCAGAACGGGTCAAGTATCGTATCACCTCTATTGCTCCCGGTCTTGATAATGCGGTCAAGTAGCGCCTCTGGCTTTTGTGTAGGATAGCCCATACTTTCCTGCTGGGAACCGTGAAGATGTTCAATGTCATCCCAAATATCTGTTACCGGTCTTCCCGGCATCTCATCCAAATATCTTTTCTCCCTAACAACTTTCCCCTTTTCTGGAACGATAACCCGTCCATCCTTCCATGCCTTCGTCATTCGCTCTTTCGTCCAACGCCAAACCCTAACAACGCCACTTCCAGGTGGAAATTCATATGTGAGATTTGGTCTGTTCTTGTTCGGATTGGTCAAGTCCCCCAGCATGTAACGACGCCCTGTTTCCTTCTCAACATGGCGATAAAATTTTTCAATATAAGCTGGATCGTTTTCGGTGTATTGCTTCTTAAATACAGCTTCTTCTGTCTTTCCATAGCACAAAATTATATCGTGCGCCCGTGAAAGACGCATGGTTGTATGTGATTTTGGCTGCGCCCGTTTCCACACGATTTCATTTTTGAAGTTTACAGGCCCAAACACAGCGTCCATTAACATCTTCAAATAATGGCTCGCTGTCGGATCACAATGCAGATAAATCGAGCCGGTCGGTTTCAATACCACGCGCAGTGCTATTAACCTTGGAGCCATCATTGAAAGGTAAGCCATCATATCACTTTGGCCTAAAAATGTCAGAAAACCCTGCATCACTTCAGAAACCCGCTGAGGCCCGGTTTCTACTACCTCGTGATACGATGCAGCAGCGGCCTGATCCCATCGCCAGGTGTCCCCGAAAGCCTTAATCTGAGCGGCTGCACGGCTGCCATTCTGCTCCGCGAAGAGCACGTTGTAGTCTTGTTCACTTTTAAAAGGCGGGTCAAGATAGATAAGGTCTATCGTCTCGTCCTTGATATACCGCCGGAGAATATCAAGATTATCGCCGTAGTACAAAACGTTTTCTGTCATACATTATCTCCGTCAATTGAAATATATTGCTTTTTTTTCTTCCCGTTTAGTTTGCTCTCTTCTTTGACAAAATCATATTTTCCTAATCTAAGCAATGCCAATATCAACAAATGCATGTAGTCAACACTGTATTCTTGAAAGAACATAAGTGAATGAGCAATTTTGTGTCTTAGGTTGTAGCCAGCTTTTTCTACAAGCAAAAACTTGAAGAATAATAGGTCATCTTCGTCAAAAAGTTCTTTGATTTTGTCTTCATACAGCAAAGCATGAACATCTTTTTCTCTTGCAATATTTCTGCCTTTATTATCTTGGGTCATGTAAAAGGTGGTAATTCCAGAAAATTCACATATATCTCTAAATAGACCTTCTATCTTTAATGTAATGGAGTCTATACTTAGAACGAAGTCTGG
>CAZLIO010000641.1:0-2699 GCA_964559025.1 uncultured Pirellulales bacterium
TGAGCAGCTTTATCGCACACTTTACACTATTCGGGTATTCGAGACCGAATGTATCAAACTCTATCGGCAGGGTCTGATTATCGGCTATTTTCATCCTTACCTCGGTGAGGAAGCGATTGCCACAGGTGTTTGCGCGGCTCTGCGCCAGGATGATTACATCGTCAGTACGCATCGCGGTCATGGCCATTGTATTGCGCGGGGTGGTGAGCTCAAAAAAATGGTAGCTGAGGTCCTGGGCAGAGAGGCCGGCTATTGCCGAGGCCGGGGCGGCTCAATGCACATCGCCGACGTAAATATCGGCAACATCGGCGCCAACGGCATTGTGGGCGGCGGAATACCTATCGGTGTCGGCGCAGGTCTTGGCATAAGCATACGTGGTACAGACCAGGTGGTGGTGATTTTCTTCTCTGACGGGGCCTGCAACAACGGTGTCTTCGCCGAGTCTCTGAATCTGGCAGCGATATGGGATTTGCCTGTCATATTTCTGCTGGAGAACAATCAATACGCGGTTTCGAGTCCTATCGAGGAAATGAGCCGAATCCCGGACCTATATAAAAGAGCCGAGGGTTATGGAGTTAGAGCCTATCAAGTGGATGGCAACGATGTCCTTGCTGTCCATGAGAAAACCAAAGAAGCAGCAGAGGCCTGTCGTAAGGGCAAAGGGCCGGTGATGATAGAGGCAAAGACCTATCGCCACGGGGGACATCACGTAAATGACCCAGGGCTGTATATGCCCAAGGACAGGCTGGAATACTATAAATCCAAAGACCCTGTTGATATCGGCCGGAAGTATTTGCTGGAAGAGACAAAGTGTACCGAGCAAGAAACGGCAGCTATCGAACAGCAAGTTCGACAGGCAATGGAAGAAGCTATCGAATTCGCAAAGAACAGTCCTGAGCCATCTGTTGAAAAGTTCTTAGAAGAGGTTGAGCAAAATTGAGCGAAGATACAAGCAAATCTGACGGACAAGGCATTAGGCGGATAATGTACCGGGAAGCTCTCAATGAGGCACTGCGGGAAGAATTGCGCCGTGACGAAACCGTCTTTGTGATGGGTGGTGGTATCGGCCAACGCGGCGGTTCCTACAAAGTTACCGTCGGTCTGCTCGATGAGTTCGGCCCCCGCCGGATTATAGATACGCCCATCTCGGAGGCGAGCTTTACGGGGGCGGGCGTCGGAGCTGCGATTACCGGGATGCGGCCGGTAGTGGAGATACTGTTTGTCGATTTTGCATCCCTGATTATCGACCAGATTGTAAACCAGGCCGCCAAATACAGGTTTATGAGCGGCGGCAGAGGCAGGGTTCCTATGGTCCTGAGAACACAGGGAGGCAGCGGCAACGGGCTTGCCGCCCAGCATTCCCAGAGTCTCGAAGCGTGGTACTATCATACTCCGGGTCTTAAAGTGGTGATGCCCTCGACGCCCTATGATGCCAAAGGCCTGCTTAAAAGTGCCATACGAGACGATGACCCGGTCATGTTTATCGAGCACAAGCTTTTATATATGACCGAGGGTGCCGTTCCGCAGGACGAATACACCATCGAGCTTGGAGTCGGTGACATCAAACGCAGGGGAAACGATGTAACGATTGTCGCATGGTCCAATATGGTGCCTCGGGCACTCTTGGCCGCCGAGAAGCTCGCCCGGCAGGGAATTGAAGTTGAAGTGATTGACCCCCGGACACTGGTTCCTCTGGACAAGCGGCTTATTCTTGAGTCGGTTAAAAAAACCGAGCACGTGGTGATTGTGCAGGAGGCCGTTCGCAGAGGCGGGGTGGCTTCCGATATAGCTTCAATCATTCAAGCTGAGGCGTTCGATTTCCTTGATGCCCCCATCGAAATTGTAGCGGGCAAGAATACACCGATACCATTCAATGTTCATCTCGAAAGGGCCTCGGTGCCGCAGGAAAGTGATGTTATAGAAGCGGTACGAAAAGTGTTACATCTGTAAGAAATATTTGGGAGTAAGAAAAGCTATGTCACTTGAGAATATGGAAGCTATGCTGAGAAAGGCAGCCGGTGAGGGTTATGCCGTCGGCGCCTTTAATATCCTTGATTATAATTCCACCAGGGCCGTCGTCCAGGCTGCGGAGGAAGCAAACGCTCCGGTGATCATTCAAACATCAGCCAAGACAGTTATTTTCTGGGGCGCTGCGCCCATCATTTCCTGGGTGAGGGAGCTTGCCGGCCCATCGAGTGTACCGATTGCTTTGCACCTTGACCACTGCAAGGACTTGGACCTTATCAAGGAGTGCATCGAATCAGGGTGGACCTCGGTTATGATTGACGCATCCTCAAAACCATTTGAAGAAAATCTTGCTTTGAGTCAGCAGGTCGTACAAATGGCGCGGCCGAAGGATATTACCGTTGAAGCCGAGCTTGGGGCCATAGTCGGCGTAGAAGACGACATTCACGTCAAAGAGCAGGAAGCCCACCTGGCTGACCCTGAACAAGCAATCAAGTTTTGTGCGGAAGTCAAGCCGGACTGTTTCGCGCCGGCCATTGGGACAGCTCACGGAGTTTATAAGGGCGTACCCAAAATCGCTTACGACCTGCTCGACGAAATCGCAACAAAGACGGCGGTTCCTATAGCGCTGCACGGTGGGACTGGGCTTGCGGATGATGTATTCAAGAAGTGTATTTCGCTTGGTTGTGCGAAAGTAAATATATCGACCCAGCTCAAATATGCGTTCATCGACG
>CAZLIO010000642.1:0-2696 GCA_964559025.1 uncultured Pirellulales bacterium
CAGGCAGTTACAAGTGACAAAATCTACTTCATTAACCACTCAATCTTAATTGTTACCTAAAGACCGGCTTACGGTGTCGGCTCCGGCGGAAGATACAGCCTAATATCATCGAAGTACATCATACCTGAACCACCAGCCTGCGGATTGTTCCTGTTGCCAAGACCAAGAGCAATCGTATTGACATTGTTCAGGTTCACGCCCTGGTCGGCAAAGGCCTGCAGGTCGATATTCCATTGGGTCCACTCACCTATCTGGGCTGCATCAGGATTATCATGGGTGACCACAGCACTGCCATTGAGAACCACATACATCGGCTCCGCATCGTTACTGGTTATGCCGATATCCTGATTGGTCCACTGCTGACCAACAGTCGTACCGGGAAAGCTAACGTTGGAGAATTTGGCCTCGCACACTACGCCGGAGTTATGGCTGGTTAGCGCCAAACCTATATACATAGGTTTATTCATAGTGACCGACTCAGGCGTACCCAGTTGTGTCCACGTGGTGCCGTCCGCGGAATAGGAGGCCTTGATAAGGCCGCCTACGTTACGTTCTATTTTCACCCACTGGGGTGTTGTGATTCCGGCTTCGTTATCGCCGCTGCTGCTGCCACCAGCCGTTTCACGACGCCCGAACCAGACTCCGTTACCGGGCGAGATGGCCACCATCGCGTGCCTCGAATCCGGCTCAAGAGTATCGCGAATCATAACGCCGGCTTTGGCCCATTCGTTTGTGTTCTCCACGCTCTCAACCTTTGCTATAATCGTGCCCGCACCGGAAAGCTCCTTATATGCAAAATGGAACTGGTCTGAGTTATCCCAGATATCCGCACCCTCTGCGGTCATCGTGAAAGTGCCGGTTGGTCCTTCCACGAAGCTGCCCATATACGCCGGATAACCTTTGAACCACAGTGACAATACTTTCACACTTTCTCTTGTCCAGTCCTGCGCAGGACTAAATGTGCGTTCTGCCTCTGAGTAATTTGCCGTACCACTATTGTCGTAAAAATATGGCATCGACTGAGCACCCCTATGAACGATACTTTGCTCGGCAAATGGAGGAGCATCATTACCAATGAGAGCTCCGTTTGTTGGGTCGTCGTATCCGTCCAACCACACATTAAATATCCTGTTGGCCTCAGGGTCACCGGGATTAAGGTCATTATAGGCTTCAAAGTCGTCCACGACAAGGTAGTTAGCAATCGTAAAGCTCCAGATATCACCCTTCCAGGGACTATTCGGCTCAGTGTCATTAACCTCATCAATCCGCCAGTAGTAAGTCTTGCCCCGAATAAGACCATCCGGATAAGCAAATCCGGGAAAACCAATAGTTAAAGAAGTTGTAGCCTGGTTGCCCTGGAATGTCTCGGCGTTGCCGTCGTTCACATCGTCAAAATTATCACCAAGATATACATCGTGTGAGACCGTGAGGGGACCGGGCTTCCACGAAAGGTTTGCCCATGTATCCTCATGCACGGCACCATAAGCCGGGGTCGGGTCCCAGGCGATGGGCCGTATCTCGCCTACCATGATGCCGAGAATCTCGGGCGGCGACAGGCCGTGGTCGTAGAGCCTGACATCGTCAATGCCGCCGATCCAGTGGTATCCCCATCCTTCCGAACCGATCAGGAACGGAGCGGTACTGCCGGCAAACCCAGTCATTTCGGCCGAGTCGGTTTCCTCGCCATCGAGATATAATTTCACCGTCTCGCCATCATGCGAGACGGCGATATGGTACCACTCTCCTACCGGAAGCACCTGACCGACATAGACCCACGTCCTTTGGCCCGGGGAATTGAACTGCCATCCGATGATGTCATCCTGGCCGCCGGCGCCCCATGCGAATCGGAGCTGCCAGCTCCAGCCCGCGGTCGCATCAGCCTTACATAGGGGTGCCACGCTATCGGGACCCCCTAATGTGCCCGGATTGATCCAGATTGTCGCCGAGAAGGGACCGGTGACGTTCAGACTGGCATCGTTGCCGCAATCCACGTAGGCCTCACCGTCGAAGTCCAGCGCACCGCCCATCTTACCGGTTATCCACTTGAGCTCTCCGACGAACGTGCCATCGTTGCCATTAGCGGTCGAATCTTGAGCGATATTCCCGAAACCTTCATCAAGGGACCAGTGGCCAACCAGATCAGCAAATACACTGCTTGGCACGCTCAGAACAAGAATAGAAGAAATCAGATAAATCATTTTTCTACACATAATGGTCCTCCTTCAAAAAGTTAAATTAAAACACTTATAAATTATGTTATGGCCACACACCAAAATATTCGTTTTTTTCAACAGGCATCAAAAATCTCATCTGTGAGAATTCCCACTCACACAGCTTATGGTGCCGGCGGCGGTGGATACAAACGAATATCGTCGAAGTACATCGTACCTGAACCACCAGCAATCGGATTGTTTCTGTTACCAAGACCAAGAGCAATCGTATTGACATTGGCAAGGTTCACACCCTGGTCGGCAAAGGCCTGCAGGTCGATATTCCATTGGGTCCATTTATTTATCTTTGCCGCGTTCGGATTATCGTGAGTGACGACCGCACTGCCATTGAGAGTAACATACAACGTCTCGGCAGCGTTATCCGAGTTACCTCTGAACCAAATTGTTAGCGTGTTGACACCGTTCTCTGTCCAGTCACGCGGATAAGTCAACGTCAAAGTTGCCTCAGAGTACCCAACACTGTTG
>CAZLIO010000643.1:0-2683 GCA_964559025.1 uncultured Pirellulales bacterium
TTGGGTTGTCGAACGGGAGTGATCGGCGATCCCAACCCGTTCGGCATAGCGTGTCTGTTCGGGTACCTGTGCCTACCAAAAATTACATCTGGCAGGTAAAGCAAGGGTCTCATCCTGTTCTTTGAGAAGCCTATAGTGTTATATGACAAGAATCATCGATGATGAGCAGTGAGAATTGATTGTCTGAATGCATACAATCGTCAGATTCTTACTCCGTGCGCAAACCTTGACTATCTCCCTGTGCCACCTGAGATCTAAATGAACAGATGAGTTTTCACGCAACTCGCTTGTAGAGATGATGCAAGCCACCAACCTTTGGAATGGAAACCACTTTACCTTTTTCTGGTTCCTGAACATCCCTTGGCTCAGGTGAATTCTTCTTCAATGAAAGATGAGTTCTGCAGTTGTTGTAATAATCCATATAGTCTTTGAGAACGCGATACAAATGATCTTCGCTTAAGATAATGCAGTGGTCCAGACATTCTCTTCTTATTGAGCCGATTACACGCTCGCAATATGGATTTTGCCAAGGTGACTTTGGAGCAATGCGAACTTCTTCAATGCCCATGTTCTTCACACGCAACTGGAAGAAATCGCCATAGATCCCATCGCGATCACGAATCAAATACCTCGGCACAGTGTCATATGGGAAGGCTTCAATAATCTGTTGTGCCGCCCAACGAGCTTTAGGATGCCTGGAGACGCACGTATACTTCCATGGGCGTATAAGTAAAATTCCGGGACGAACAAGTGAATATCCAATATCCGAGGAGAGAGAGGAATATGATCACATCAAAATGCACCATAGGAGAGTTTGTGCTGTGGGTATAGATACCGGCCTAGCGCGTCGATCATAACAGATGCTCCAAACTTATCTTCAACAGCTAAAAACGCTGCAAATCCACGCCGACACCGTTGGGTACGATAGAATATTGGAGATTTTGATTTATCCGTAATAAAATGTATAGTATATTAACTTGAATTGACATATTCGTAATATTTACACTTAAGAGTGAGTGTGAACAGGATACAAGTTGGACTTATTGAGGACTGCGCCGAACATGCAGAGGATTACAGATACGTCCAAGATACTTATAGCCGATGACCAAGCGGATGTGCTCAAAGCACTTCGTCTGCTGCTCAGACCAGAAGGATACGAAATAAAGACGGCCTCATCCGTTGACGAGATCATCGATGCGGTCAATAGCAATGATTTCAACGTTGTCCTGATGGATCTTAATTATATTCGGGGCGAAACTTCGGGCAGGCAAGGTTTAGACTTGCTTAAGAGAATCTCTCAAGTTGATGAATCCCTGCCGGTGGTCGTCATGACTGCTTGGGGCAGTATTGAGCTTGCCGTTGAGGCAATGCGTCGCGGGGCCCGTGACTTTGTCCAAAAACCCTGGAAGAACGAGCGATTGCTATCCGTCCTGCGAACACAAGTCGAGCTGGGCCGCGCCTTGCGCGAAAGCAGAAAGCTGTCGCAGGAAATTGATTATCTCAAAGATCAAGGCCGCAAGATGCTGATCGCTGAGTCACCGGCAATGCGGCCGGTCGTGGAGACCATCGCCAAAGTGGGACCCTCCGATGCCAATGTCCTGATTACAGGAGAGAATGGCAGCGGCAAGGGCGTTGTGGCTCAGGCTCTGTACGCGGCCTCGCTTCGCAGGAACAAAACACTGGTTACGGTCAATGCCGCAAGCGTGCCGGAGACCGTTTTCGAAAGCGAGTTGTTTGGTCACGTGGCCGGGGCTTTTACGGATGCAAAGGCCGATCGCATGGGGCGATTCCAATTGGCGGATGAAGGAACGCTATTCCTGGATGAGATTGCCGCGATCCCTGTGAATCTACAATCGAAACTGTTGCGTGTGCTAGAAAGCGGTGAATTTGAACGCATCGGTTCATCCAGGACCTGTCATGTGAATGTCCGTATCCTTTCGGCCACGAATGCTGATCTTGACCAGGATGTTGCCGCCGGCAGCTTTCGCCAGGACTTGCTGTATCGTCTCAATACCGTCTGTATCCATGTGCCTCCACTGCGAAAGCGACCCGAGGACATCCCGCTACTGGCAGCCCATTTCCTGCAAGAATACGTTACTAAGTACCGAAAGGCGATTACCGGTTTCAGCAATGCTGCTTTGGAGGCATTTCTGGATTATCCCTGGCCGGGTAACGTACGGCAACTGGACCACGCCATCGAACGCGCTGTTCTGATGGCGCAGGCGTCATTGCTGGGTCCGGCCGACCTTGGCCTGCGTCCAGGCGAGCCGTCGAGCCCGCATTTTGAGAACATGACGTTGGATCATGTCGAACGTTGGGCTGTCCGCAGGGCGTTTGATCTGTACGGCGGAGATATCAGCAAGGCGGCACAGGCCCTTGGTCTCAGCCGGGCGGCCTTGTACCGTCGGCTTGAGAAGTATCAGATTGAATAAAATGAGATTTGAACGGAAGATTACAGGCCTCTCCTTATTGAGCGGTCTGGTCGGTGTCCTGATGGCTCTTGTGCTGTTATGGACGGGGTCTCTTCAACTCCCATCTCAACTGAGCCTGACAATTCTTATGCTGGCCTGCTGGATAGGATTTGCCCTGACTGTCAAGAACAAGGTGGCCTTTCCCTTGCGTACGATTTTGAACATCCTGGGTGCCTTGCGCGAGGGGGACTATTCCATGCGTCTCCGAGGCG
>CAZLIO010000644.1:0-2683 GCA_964559025.1 uncultured Pirellulales bacterium
TCAGCCATTGCCGGACTGGCCGCCAGGAAAATCAAACAGACTACAAAAATTGTTAGAATTTTGTTCTTCATCATCCTTTTCTCCTTTCGTAATTCAATGTGTTTGATTAACTAAAACCTTCATAACGTTGGCGTTCTAATTAACCTCCTATCTGTCAAAGCCTTCGCCATGAAGGGACTCTTAAAAAAGGGTTATCTGGGGGTGGAAGCTATAGAGGCAAATAAGGCAAGCTTACTCACCCTCATCCATTAACTCCAATATATCTTAGCGAAACAACAATCTCAATAAAATAATTTTAAATATGAGAAGATTTCTTTTGCATGAACAGCGAATAAACCAAGAAAACTCCCTGTTAAACTACCTCATGATTTTCTGTAGGACGGCTCTGATAGGTGTCGTTCTACAATGGCCAAACTCAAGCCGAAGGGTATCTGACAAGACAAGGTCGTCGATTCTACACCCGACAACCCCCATTAAATGGGTATTTGCGAAGCAAATATGGTGACGGCAGCCTTTCATTAGTGTCATGGTTATGACGCAGATTCTTTATTTAGTCAAGGCGATTGTCTTTTCTATGGCTGGAATTAGCTCGACCGGCCCCAGCAAGCCTGATTTACGCAACGGGATTTCCTTCCAGGGTTTTGCCCGAGTCCCGGAAGCAGTGATGTTCGTCCGGCAATAACGCTGGTCGGGCGGCAACTGCGCATCGCCCACGAGACGGTTAGACCATGTGTTGGCGATTTCAATTTCGAGCCTGTTTTGGCCGGCTCTGGCAGCTTCGGTGATTTCAACCCGATAAGGCGGTTTCCAGACAATACCCAACGACCGGCCGTTGAGGAGGACTTCGCCGAGAGCCCAGAGCCGGCCGAGGTCAAGATAAAGCTTCCTGCCGTTCCCGAACCACTCCCGTGGAACTTCAAACTCCGTTTCATAGCGAGCAGTACCTGAAAAGTTACGAATGCCGGGATTTTCATGCTCGGTCCACGATTTCAGCTCCGTGAATGTCACAGAGTCTGGCGCCCCCCAGCCGGTGTCGAAATAGACCTTCCAAGGACCGGTTAATCGAAGGGGGGATGGAATCTGGTCTATTTCGATTTCTATAGTTTGGCCATTCGAGGTTCTCATTTTGTAAGAGCCGTTTTCAAAAGTGGTGACTCTTATTTGCTTATCAGTAAGTGTTGTTGCGTAGATTCCGGGGTCCAGTGAAACCAGATGAGGCAGGCTAACAGATTTGCGAAAAACAACGAAGAGCGAACCGGCCGGAGCAAGCTGCAATGGAATACGAACGCCTTCGGGGGTTTGCTCGTATACCGATTGAGCCAGGATGGTTCCCGTGTCGGGGAACCAAAGTTCAGGGGCCTTGGCAGAGACCCTGAAATAGGCATTGACGGATTCGGCGCGCATCTTCTTGTTGCGAATAAAATAGATGTCCGCTTCCGGGGTCTGCCGGTGAATGAAATCCAAATCCGCGTTAACGTTCCTGCTGGTATAGAAATCAGGTCCAATTCCTCGTTCCGAAAGGATTTTTCGCAGGGTTCGGCCCCAGATGATTTTTCCGCTGCCGTATCGATTCTCCAATACGTTTTTCCCATCGCAGTTTCCCCACAGCGAATCGGCGAGCTGTTTAACCTGCCGGTCACGCGCGGGGTAGCCGGTAAGTCCGTTCGATTGCGTTGGCTTCGGGCCGACCACAGTGCCGCCGGCCTTTACCAGATTTTCGATTTTTTGCAGGACGTGCAGGTCTATGTCTTCGGTGTCCGGCAGGACCAGCAGCTCGTACTGCATCCCATCAGGCAGAGTGAAGCGGCCATTTTTAATGCTCATGCGGGTTAGAATAACCTCGGGATTGGCTACATCGTAGTCATAGCCATATCCGAGTGAGGGGTCGATATGTTTGGGCGGTACAAAATTAAAACCCTGGTCCCCGTAGTAGTAACATACATCTGCGACGAATAGTCCCTGTTGCAGCATAAAGGAACATCGTGACAAGTAATCTATAAAAGGCTTTGCCTTGGGCCACCACACCAGGCTGGGGGTCAGATGGGTTCCGGCGCCATAGACCCAACCGGGTTTTCCGGCCTCGGGGGGTTGATGGGAAGAGGTATGCCAGACGATATGATTCATTCCTTCGCAGAACGCCCGGTCGGCAGAAGGCTTGAGGTCAAAAGGACCATCCTGCCAATGGCGAAATCCGGTAAAGGCCTCCATGTGGACCCGCCGGCGACCATAGGTGTGGGCGGCACAGGCGGTTTCCTTTACAATCCAAATCTGGCTTCGGTCCGGCCTCCAGGGCCAGAACTCGCCACGCATTTCGTCAATGGCTCCTAAAGCTTTCAGTGCATCGACAGGGACCTGGTGTACAGGAGGGCCGGGACCTCCCGCTTCGGCCTCAATTCCCAGGTTCGCCCGTTTGGCGGTTTCGCTCGCTGTACGGTAATAAGCATCTACAAGAAGATCACCGAGCATTTTCCGATAGTCATAAAGGAACCGAGAAGTAATGTCTTCATTTTCTATTAGACAACCGGCCAGGGCAGGTAGATAGGGCGTCATGTCGTAATGACGATATTTTATGAATTGTTCAATGAAGTCTGATGTCCAGGTAGCCCCCTTTACCTCATAACTCGGCAGGTAGAGTTGTTTCAAGGCAGTTTGCTGTAAATCGCCAAGTTTTTGTTCCAGGCGG
>CAZLIO010000645.1:0-2680 GCA_964559025.1 uncultured Pirellulales bacterium
GACCCACCGATTGGCCACAGGCGAGGCAGTAAAGCCCTTCATGAATCGGCCGTCGTAGTCGTCGGCGTACATCGCAAAAAATATGCCCCACTGCTTGAGCTTGCTTAGGCAGGCAACGCCCCTGGCCTGCTTCTTTACCCGCTGCAACGCCGGCATCAGTATCGCCATCAGCAATGCAATGATAGCAATTACCACTAAAAGCTCTATTAGTGTAAAGGCTTTTTGTTTGTTCATAATGGCCCCTTTTGCTGTTTAACTATTGGGATGCGCAAAAAAAGCTTTGTGTTTCGTTAATTTTGTATTTTGTTAATTTAGGCTATTTCGCCAAACACTGTATTATACACCCAATTTTGATTTTCCGCAATAGCAAAATAGCTCAAATTCAGGGATTTTTTATAAGACACTTCGGAACAAGACCAGCCGATGCGGGATGTTAGGGACAGTGCTATAAAGCCGTATAAGTATTTATAACAGATAGGGTAGCGCAGGCACAGGTGTGCAGCTTGATTAGTATCAATTCGGGGCCTATGCTGATTTGCTCGGCATAGGCCCCTCTTGTTTAGTTCATTCGGTTATTTTTTCAGTAGTCTTTGAGGTGTCTCATCCAGGGGGGCCAATCTCCCGGCTGAACGCCGCCGGATGTGGTCCAGGGGCCGGCCTGGCTATATGCGCGGTGCCACTTCAACGTCCACAGCTCCTTGAGTCCGGCCTTTCTGACAGACCAATCCAGAAAAGCCATGCCTATGAATCCATCGTGCCGGTCAATGCAGATACGTCTCATATGCTGCATCCCCTGCCAGGCCAAATCCTGTACTTCCGGCGGGGTATCCGTATCCCTGGGGAAGACATTGAACCTCAGGGCGTCCATAAACAGAGGCACATAGCCGGCACCTTTTACATTGGGAGTTCTCCAGTTATATACGGTCTCAAAATCTTCATAAACCGTCGCATATGACGGCGGCGGGTTTTCCACCCATCCATTTATCCCGTAGCTGCCCCAATCACCTTCCGGTGCATAGCCCTGGCCCCAGAATCTGCCCCAGGCTGAAAACACATTCCACTGGGGTGACTGCTGTCCGTTCTCGTCGATAAGAGGCTTCATAGCGGTAGGGCAGCAGCGAATTTTTGGGTCGTTTTTATAATATAACCTCAGCGCATTGGTCCAATGGTGCGTATGCCCATCGCCGACGCCTTCCTGGAACTTGCCGTCGTGGTCTTCGGTGTACATCGAAAAGTAAAGTGTCCATTGCTTGAGGTTCGCCAGACAACCCATTGTCTTTGCCTGTTGCTTTACCCGTGCCAGGGCCGGCATCAGTATCGACATCAATAGGGCAATAATGGCGATTACAACTAAAAGTTCTATCAGTGTAAATCCTTTTTTGTTGTTCATAATTGTGCCCTTTTATTTTGTTTTAGCTGTCCACCTGTTAAGATGTGCAAAAGCAGCTTTGTGTTTCGTTAAATTTGCATTCCTGTATTATCTTAAGGCTCTTTTGCCAGAGAAAAGAATATTGTACCTTAAATCTGTTTTTTTTGCAACATCAAAATCGTTGATGTGGATGTAGTAATATGGTTCTCCTCCAATAAAGTCAGTGGATTCCAGCCTTGCCGGAGGCTGTTTTTCACCGGTTGGCAGCTTAGCTTTGTGAAGATTTTTAGTGTTCTTTGAAACCTCTCATCCAGTCCGGCCAATCACTTGCCACACACCCGCCAGCGGTTGTCCAGGGGCCGTTAATATTGTACTCTTTGTGCCATTTGAATTTCCACAACTCCTTAAGCCCCACCTTTCTGACGGACCAGTCCATAAAAACGTGGTTTATAAAGCCGTTGTGCCTGTTGATGACGAAATGCATCATTTCCCTGTTGTAATCAACCCACTGACCATGATATTCGGGAGGGTCGCCGCGTGTACCATTTTCGTATGGCCCGCCTCCCCTCCACATTGCATCTCCTAATATCGGCGCATTGGACGAGCCCTTAGTATTAGGTGTCCTCCAGTTCCATTCAGTGGGACGTGATTGAATTGCAGTAGTTCCTGCTGGTGGATGATAAATCCAGTTATTTCCTCCATAGCTTATTTCTTCGCCGCCTCCTGAACTGCCTTTTCCGCCTACCGGCATATAGTAAGTATTGAACGGACCACCCCATTCCTGCCCGGTAGGCAGGCGTTTAACCGCCATCGGGCAGCGTAGAATATTTGATTTTGTCTCGTACTCGTCTCGTAAACAAATAATCCATTCGCCCCGATTCCAGCCGACGCCGATGCCTGAGCTGAAATAGCCGTCGTTGTCCTGGCAGTACATCGACCAGATAACGCCCCATTGTTTCAGCAAGGCCTGACAGGTAACGGTCCTTGCCTGATTCCTCGCTCGTGCCAGTGCGGGCATCAATATCGCCATCAATAGGGCAATAATGGCGATTACGACCAAAAGTTCTATTAAGGTGAACGCTCTTGGCTTGTGCATAATATTACCCTTTCCTTCACCACCTTCTTTGATGTAATTTTGCCTTTATGAGTTAGGCAAAGTCAAGGCGATTGACATGTGATAGAAATATAACCAGTTTATCCTTTTACAGTTTTTCTATTTTACCACAAAACCTTTGCAAAATCGAGGTTAGGCATACTTTGAAAAGAAAAAAGGGTGTGAAATTTTTTTCTGGCGCTTTTTAAGTGCCTTTG
>CAZLIO010000646.1:0-2678 GCA_964559025.1 uncultured Pirellulales bacterium
CCAGTATTCTCTACCCGCTTCTGGGAAGCGGATATGCCAGTTTCATATTTCCTTCCGCATGATAGAATATGCGGACAACAATCAAATAACTTTTGCCGTGCCGCCGGAAGCCACAATCTTCTGCTCTGCTGTTTTGCTGAATCTGTGAGCTGTTATCTGCAGCTTTTTTGTCAGGTCTCCCTTGCCGAGAATCTTGATTTTGCTTTTGGTGCTGTCAATCAGACCGGCGTCGGACAATTGCTCTACACCAACATCAGCCCCATCCATGAATCTTTCCAATTGCGAGACATTTACGATTTCGCAGCGTGTTGCGAATTTATAATTACTAAAACCACGTTTAGGCAGCCGCCGAAATAAAGGCATCTGGCCGCCTTCATAGAGCGTAACGGAAGTTGAGCCGGCCCTGCTGCCGGCGCCTTTGTGGCCTCGCCCACAGGTCTTACCGCGGCCGGTGCCGGTGCCCCTGCCAATACGGCGGCGACGCTTGTGTTTACCTGCAACAGAAGTTATTTCATGATTCAACATTCAAATTACCCAATTGTTAATCAACAATCATTAAGCGTTAATTGCCACACCACGAAGAGATTCAATAATTTCTTTGCTGCGCAATCTCAACAATCCATCCAGCGTAGCTTTGACCACGTTTTTAGCGGAAGTGCTTCCGTAAATTTTTGTAAGAACATCCTGAACACCGGCATATTCGAGTACCGCTCGAGCGCTGGATCCGGCGATAACTCCGGTGCCGGGACTGGCCGGAACCAACGCTATCTTTGTAGCTCTGTATTTGCCGTTTATCGAGTGTGGAATCGTTCGGCCGACCAAAGCTATCTTGTGCAAAGATTTCTTGGCGTCTTTTATACCTTTCTCGACCGCCTGCGGGACCTCGTTAGCCTTGCCATAACCGACACCCACCGTGCCAGCCCGGTCACCAATCACAACCAATGCGGCAAAGCTGAAACGCCGACCTCCTTTGACCACTTTGGAACAGCGAAATACCTTTACGACCGTATCTTCCAACGGTTTTTCTTCCTGGTCCGAGAGTTTAACCCCGTTAGAAGTCCGCACCAAAGGCGCAGCGCTTCCTTCCGGAGCCTTGCTTCTAACGGGATTAACGGGTTCTACTGCCAATTTTTTCTCCAAACAATCTCGTATTTATTATCGTGTTTGTTAAAAGGCCAGCCCGGCTTTTCTTGCCGCTTCAGCAAGAGCCCTGACTCTGCCATGAAACTTACATCGATTTCTATCAAAGCATACACACTTTATGCCGACACCAAGAGCCTGTTTTGCGACCGCTTCACCTACGATTTCAGCGGCTTTTTTATTGCCGGTATGGGGCAATTGGTCACGGAGCCCTTTCGTTCTTGTACTTGCCGATGCAAGTGTCGCTCCTGCAACATCATCTATAATCTGGGCGTAAATATGCCTGTTCGAGCGAAATACCGACAACCGAGGTCTGTCCGGCGTTCCAAAGACTTTTTTCCGAACGTGATACTTACGCCTCAGTGCCGCTTTTTTTAGCATCTCAGTTTTCATAAGAACCAAATCTTAACTGCCATCTACTATTGACTATTTACTATTTTCTATTGATTGCGAACTCGACTTCTTTTTGGGTTCCCATTTCGCGACTTATTACGAAATTGGAACCTTTTCAATAGTCAATATTCAATTGTCAATCGTAAATCTTATGCCGCTCCCGAAGCAAATGCTTTGCCGACCTTGCGCCGCACTTGTTCGTCGGTATAACGGATACCCTTTCCTTTATAGGGTTCAGGCGGCCTTATTTTCCGTATATCTGCAGCGAACTGTCCCAGCAGACATTTGTCTATTCCGGAAAGCGTGAACCTGGCCGGTACTTCATTGCCCCTGGTGGCACCGACCTCAATATTTACCTTTATACCCTCCGGCACTATCCGCTCTACCGGATGGCAAAAACCGACCTGAAAAACCAGCTTTCCGCCCTGCTCTTTGACATTATAGCCGGTGCCGTATATTTCCATCTTCTTTTCAAAACCTTTGCTGACACCGGCAACCATATTAGCAATCAAGGCGCGCATCGTGCCGTGTAACTGCCTATTCTGACGGTCCTGGGGACGTTTATTTTCGACTAATATTTTCCCCCCGGTATCGTCAATTTTTACCTTTATCCGCGGATGACAGTCCATCCGGAGCTCGCCCAGCGGGCCTGAGACCTTGATACACCGGTCTTTCTGCTCCACCTTTACGACCCCAGGAATATCAATAGGTTTTTTTCCAATACGACTCATCAGCTTACCGTACAAAGTATCTCGCCGCCAACGTTTGCCTCGCGGCAGCTTTTATCACTCATTACACCTTTACTTGTCGAAACGATTGCTATACCCATACCGGCTAAAACGCGCGGCAACTTGTCAACAGATGAATAAACTCGGCGGCCGGGCTTGCTTGTTCTTGTTATTTCATTTATAATAGAACTACCATCCTGGTCATACTTTAATATAATCCTCAGTATTCCCTGCTTGCCATCGTCGATTCGGTCGAAATCCTCAATGTAACCTTCCTTTTTCAAAACAGCCGCTATGCCTTCGCAGATATTTGATGCTTTAACATTGACCTGGTCTCTGCTTATTCGCATAGCATTGCGAATTCTCGTCAACATATCAGCTATTGGGTCACTTAAACTCATAGTCTCGTATCTCGTA
>CAZLIO010000647.1:0-2667 GCA_964559025.1 uncultured Pirellulales bacterium
GCCACAAGCGTGGTTTTTATACTACGCCTTTCTCTGTTACACTGGCCAGCGAAACCAAAAATGCCGTAATATACTATACGCTCGACGGCTCTGAGCCGTATCAGGTTTCTGCACGCGGAGGACACAGCGGTACAGTCTATACCGTTCCTATTACCATCAACAAAACCTTGTGTTTGCGTGCCAAGGCAATCAAGCCGGGCTTCAAGCCATCAGATATTGAGACCAATACATATATAATGAACGCCAGCGAAGCCGTCAGGTCACTACCGGCGATTTCGCTCGTTGGCGATAAAGGGAAAACTTTTTATGAACCAGACGGTGTTATGGCCATCGTAGGGGGGAGCTATGGGAGCGATGGAAAGTGGGTCTCAAGTGGTGCGAACAGTCACAACAATCCAATGCACCGTGGAATGGCATACGAACGTCCCGTCTCATTTGAGCTGATTAAATCCGTAGGCCGAAGCCGCAGCCGGGAAGACAACTCAAGCTTTCAGATTGATTGCGGCCTCCGGGTCCACGGAAGTGAATATATGCGACCGCGCTATCACCGCAGTGACGGTCTCTGGAGCGGAAACTCCAAATTCAGCTTGAGGCTTTACTTCCGGGGCAGATATAGCGAGAGCTGGCTTGAATATCCGCTTTTTCCTTTTGAGGTGGAACGTTTCAAGAGCATCGTTCTGCGCGGAGGGCACAACGACAGAGTTAATCCATTTATCAAGGACGAGCTAATCAGACGTTTGCACAAGGATATGGGCCACGTCGACAGCGGCGGTACGATGGCCAATCTCTTCATCAACGGCGAATACAAAGGCTATTTCAACCCCTGTGAACACATCAAAGACGCATTCTGCCAACAATGGTACAAAAGCGACAAGGACTGGGACGTAATGACAATGAACGGAATCCGCGACGGGGATGCGGTGGCCTGGAACGACTTGCTCAATTATGCCCGCAATAACAATCTTTCCAATGATACACATTATAAGTACGTCAGCAAACGCCTCGATATTCCGGCATTTGCCGACTATCTCATCCTTCAGCTTTGGTCTGGTAATTGGGATTGGCCGCAAAACAACTGGTCCGCCGCAAGTGAACGCTCCGACGAGGGAATGTGGAGGTTCTTCATCTGGGATGCAGAAGGTGGAATGTTTTCAGACCGGCTCAATACAGTTTATTTTGACAGCCTTAACACACAGACTAATGCCAACGGTTATTTTTATCGCGCGCTCAAGGTCAACAACAACTTCAAACAAATCTTTGCAGACCGCATATACAAACATTTCTACAACAATGGTGCTCTAACAGAAGCCAATATAAGAGAACGCTTTCTCGAACTTCGTGATGTAATGTCGGGAGTCATATCCAATATGGATACGTATGTTATCGATACCTGGGTACCGAACCGGCTTGACATCTTTTTGGATGCCTGCATTCAGGAAGGTATGTTTACATCTGCCGGCCCAATATTCAATATAAACGACCAGTACCAGCATGGCGGCGCCGTTTCAGCCGGTGACACTCTAACCATGACCAGCGTGGGCAGATTTCACGCCGTCTATTATACCCTCGACGGCTCCGACCCGGGCCTTCAAGGGCTGCCCCAACAGGATACCGACACCATTACCCTTATAGCCGAAAGTAATGTTAAGCGAGTGCTCGTTCCAACAGGCCCCATCAGCGACAACTGGCAAGGTGGGCAGCCCTTCAACGACTCAACCTGGCCTGCCTGTGTCGGAAGCCCGGGCGGTGTCGGCTACGAAAGAGGTTCGGATTACGAGAACCTAATCACGCTTGATGTGGGAAACCAGATGTTTAGAAAAAATGCCACCTGTTATATACGTATCCCGTTTTCCCTTAGCACCGGCAGGGATTACTTCAGTTTTATGACGCTGAAGATTCGTTACGACGACGGCTTTATCGCCTACCTCAACGGCGTGGAGGTTGCCAGAGGCAATTTCACGGACACGCCGAGGTGGAACTCCAGTGCTGACACCGGCCGCACAAGCTCCGAAGCCGTCAATTTCGAGAACATCGACATCTCTGTTTTCCTCAGCGTGCTGCAGCCGAGCTACAATATCTTAGCTATCCAAGGTCTGAATTCCTCCGCTACCAGCTCCAATTTTCTCATCTCCGCCGAGCTGATTGCCGGCAAAAGCAGTCCCCCCAGTGACGGCGGCACTTCGCCTGGTGTGCTCCTGTATACCGAGCCAATCACGCTTACCCATAGCACCCATGTCAAGGCCCGTATGTTGAAGCAAAGCACATGGAGCGCCCTCAACGAAGCTACCTTTGCCATCGGCCCATTAGTGGACAACCTGCGTGTCACGGAGATTATGTATCACCCCTTATCAACAGCTCAGACACCTCGAGGGATAGAAATACAGGATTCAAACGATCCGAACACAGAATATATCGAGCTTAAAAACATCGGGGCCGAAACAATTAATCTGAATCTGGTCAGCTTCACGAACGGAATTGATTTCACCTTCCCAAATCTGGAGCTTGCACCTAACGAAAATGTAATAGTCGTTCAGGACAGCAGTGCGTTAGAAGCCCGTTATGGCATGGATCTTAATATAGCCGGTCAATACTCAGGCAGATTAAACAATGCTGGAGAGCGAATCAGGCTGGAAGATGCTATCGGCCGAACGATTCTGGACTTTGATT
>CAZLIO010000648.1:0-2666 GCA_964559025.1 uncultured Pirellulales bacterium
AGAGCTGATAGGTAAAAGCGTCGCAGAGGTCTTTCCCGGAGTCAAGGAGTTCGGCCTTTTCGAGGTTTTTCAACGAGTGTACAGGACGGGAACGCCGGAACACCACCCCGTTTCAGTATACAAGGATGAAAGAATCGCAGGCTGGCGAGAGAACTATGTATATAGATTGCCGTCGGGACAGATTGTGGCTATATATGACGATGTTAGCGAGCGCAAGCATAGCGAATTAATGACTCGGATGACCGACCAGTGCTTCCGTGCCATTGCGGACTACACTTATGGCTGGGAGGTCTGGGTCGGTCCGACAAGCCGAGTTCTGTGGACGAATCCGGCGGTAAAGCGTGTCACCGGCTACAGCGTAAAAGAGCTTACGGCTATGTCGGATTACCCAACGTCGATAGTTTACGGGGAAGACCGTGAACGGATAGGCAGAGCTTTTCGCTCGGCACTTAAAGGCAGTACCGGCAACGATGTCCAGTTCAGGATAGAGCGCAAGGATGGTAAAATAATCTGGGGGGCGATGTCCTGGCAGCCGATATACGACGACAAAGGCAATTCGCTGGGACACCGAGAGAGCATTCAGGACATCACCGCACGCAAAGAGGCTGAACAAGCCCTGGAAAAAGCTGGGCAGGAAAAAAAAAAGGAGGTTCCGAAACAATAGTGAGGAGGATTGAATAGGGTCTCAACACCTGAAGCCGTTGGGCTCACGCCTTAAACTCGGCTCGATAACGAATGTAGATACTCTTCGATGTTTGTGTAACCATCTCCGTCAAGGTCGCCGTTCCCATCAGAAGCATTTTTTGGATCCAATCCCATCTCCAATTCCCAATCGTCCGGCATACCATCATTATCTGAATCAATTGGCGGACTCCCACTTGCGAGTTTGGGATAGCCGCCGACGTCGTCAGGTGAATCGATAATTGAGCCGCTCTTCTTCTTTACATCGTTCACTACACGGCGATCAATCGCATCGCGCTGTGGTGTTGTAGCCCCCGCTTCTGCCAGCACCTTGTCCAGTGACTCGGCAGCACTGTTCGTAGTAATAGGGGCAGTTGTGAATTTGGTGAAGCTGCGATACTTTTCCGGCGCGACACCTTTCTCTCCCCAGCCGAAGCCGACAAGCGCCCACTCATCCATGTTCGGGTCGGGACGATGCGGGCCAAGATTGCCTTGCACATAAATTCTGGGTTTACCTTCGGGGAAAAGGATTTCATACGGGCCGGGATTGGTTGACGGCCCCGCAATGAAGTAGTTCCCGATGAAGTTCAGGAAAGTATTCGAGTCGTAGTCACTGATCTCCCCCGGCAGCACACCCCAGTTGTAGATTACATTATTCACGATGTCGTGGGTGCCTCCCTGGGAGATTAGCGGATTGCGGAAATCGTTGTGCGCCAGAAGGTTGTGATGCATCGATACGTGGTAGGAGCTGTCCCCGATAAGCACTCCGGCACTGTGCGTGCGTTTGCGGTGACGGCTTCTGTTCAGAGCTTCGCTGATGATACACCACGAAATAGTAATATCGTGCGCCCCGTACCAGGTGCTGACGGTCTCGTCTTCTCCCCAGCTCGCTGAGACATGGTCCACCACTACGTTGAAGGCATCGTTGTTGCCACCGGAGTACTTGCCTAAAATACTAATCGCGTCGTTTATATCGGCGTCAACGGGACCTTTATTCCCCGGCCTCACGCGGATATGCCGAATAAGCACATCGTGCGTCATAATCCCAATACCGGCACCCTTAATACAGATTCCACCGCCCGGGGCCGTCTGGCCTGCGATGGTTACAAACGGCTGGATGATTTGCAGCTCCGACTTAAGCTCGATGATTCCAGAAACACGAAAGACAATGATGCGAGGGGAAGGATTATTGATAGCCGCTCGCAGAGTTCCCGGCCCGTCGTCCGCCAGCGAAGTCACTTCTGTTACCTTACCTCCCCGGCCGGCGATGGTCCGTGTGCCAAAACCTTCAGCGCCGGGAAATACAGGCAATCCAACCTGCGGCTCAACCGGTCTCGGCGTGCTTGGGTTCTTTGGAGTTTCCGGCTTCAAAGCCTCGTTGACCAGGGGAATGCCGATGAGCAAGATAAAGGCCGCCAGAAGGAGTGTACCCATCGCCGTAAACACTCGTCCCATGAATTTACTCTGCCGCGCGCGAGTCATTTTCACACCAAGATAAATCGCCGCTATAGGAGAGAGGCTCATAGCTGCCCATATAACAAGCGGCCCGGGGAATTTCATCAGGTAGGCATCGAAAATGTTGGCGACCCTGAAGTAAAAGAGCAGCAGGATAATCCAGAGAAGCAGCGGAATACTGAGTAGTAATAGGCCTGTCTTTGTATGTTTTGATTGTGTTTTCATAAAGTTTCTCCAGAACTCTATGATTTGACATTAACATACTCGGCCGCAATCTTATCGCCGGTTCTTTCAACCCATCCTTGCAAAAGCTGACGATGCGTATGCAGAACATCTTTATAGTCCTCGACCTCAGCGAGGTTCTTCATTTCACCTGGGTCATTTTTCAGGTCTATTAGTTGTTCGCGGTGTCTTCCTGAGTCGTAAATACAGTACTTGAACCGGCCTGTCCGCAGCATCCTCCCGCTCTGACTCTCTGAAACAACGAAATCACGCCATTGGCTTGGCGCCTTGCGGGGTCCCTCTTTAGA
>CAZLIO010000649.1:0-2665 GCA_964559025.1 uncultured Pirellulales bacterium
TCACTTTAGCTCATTTTAGGCACTTTAGTTCACTCATTCTACTCACTGCTCACTATTTATTTTCACTTTTTCTTTTTGTTGTCCTTTTTTTCCTTTTCTTTTTCTTCTTTTTTATCTTTGTCTTTATCTTTGTCTTCTTCCTGCAGCACCTCGTCGATAAGGCCGTATTGTTGGGCCTCCTCGGCAGTCATATATCTGTCTCTTTCAGTCTCAGCGGCGATTTTTTCAACCGACTGGCCGGTGTGTTTTGAAAGAATTTCGTTTATCATTGTTTTGGCTTTGAGGATTTCTTCGGCCTGGATTTTGATGTCGGACGCCTGGCCGCTAACACCACCCCAGGGTTGGTGCAGCATAACTTTGGCGTGTGGAAGAGCGTACCTTTTGCCTTTTGAGCCGGCTGACAGTATCACCGCGGCACCGGACTGGGCCCTGCCGATACAGTAGGTTGCTACAGGAGAGCTGACGAAGCGTATCGTATCATAAATGGCCATCGTATCGTCAACGCTGCCGCCCGGGGAATTGATATACAGGCTGATTTCGTTGCTGCGCTTGAGATTGTCCAGATACAGCATCTTCATAATGACCTCAGCGGCCCTTTCATACGATATTGCCCCTATCAGAAAAACAATCCGGTTCTCCAGCAGCATATCGTCCAGACTCATCTGGCGGTAGCGCTGGTACGGGCCGTATTGATTGTACGGCTCTATATTTCTCGCAATGTTTATTGCTCGATGTTCAATAGACATTCATTGCTTCCTTTATCAAGTTCATATTTTTACAACTCGTGTTTCGGCAAGCGGATACGTTTTTATCGGATATTTTTACTCGCTGATTCTCTTTTTGCCCCATTTTTGTAATATATTATTCCCCGTTATGTAGTTTCTAACGGCGTCTAACTGCTTTTTTTGGGTTTTTTGGGTTTTTTCTCAGCCCCGGCCGGATTCTCAGAGGTTTTTTTCGCCGATTTCTTAGCGGGCTTCCGGACTTTTTTGGCTTTCTTTTCGGGCTTTTGTTCCGTTATTTTTGCCGTCTCGAGTAATTTAGCGATACAGTTATTTTGACGTACCTCTAACTTGAACTGAGCTAACGAGCCATCGCGTTCCATTTGCTCTCTCATTCTTTCGGGCCTTTGGCCCCGCTGAAGGGCTATCTGGGCGATATGGCCGTTAATCTCTTCTTCGCTGACATCAATCTCGAGCTTATCTGCAACTTTGTCCATAATAAAGAATGTTTTTAGCTGTTCCCGGGCCTGCTCTTCACTGCCGGCCTGAAGCTGTTCTATATGCTCTTCGAGCTGCTCGCGGGGCAATCCACGCATCATCAAATTCGTATATTGCCTTTGCAGAAGTGTCTTTGCCTGCTCGGCGACTATATCTAACGGAAGCTCGAAATCGGTGTTTTCGAGCAGATACTGGTGGATTTGCTCGGTCATTTGGGTTCGAGCTTGTGTCTCTAATCGGCTTTGCAGAGTGTCCTGCGTTTTTTCCCGCAGCTCGTTTTCATCTTCGACTCCAAGTCTCGTGAGGAAGTTTTCGTCTAACTCGGCGGGCTTGAGCCATTTGATATCTTTGATTTCGATTTGGATATCCACCTTTTTGCCGCGATATTCTTCTCTGAAATATGTCTTTGGGACTTCGACGCTTATCTGTTTGGTTTGGCCGGCCTCGGCACCGGCCAGGTGTTCGTCGAGCTTCTCAACCGGGACTTCCCCGATAAAACCATTTTGCCTTACGTATATCTCGATGTTGTCGAGTTTCTGTTCTTCTTCGATGCCCTCGGCTTTGAGAACCACATCCGCAATTATCTGGTCCTCAGGCTCAACAGCTCCATCCTTACGCGGTGTCCATATACCTGACCATCTTTGTAATCGCTCAATCTCTCTATCGATTTGCTCGTCCGTAACTTCCAGTTTTGTCCTTGTTACCGGGATACCTTCGAGCTGCGGCAGGTCAAAGTCAGGACGTACTTCGACCTCAAAATCAAACTTCATCGGGCCTTTGTCCGGCAGCTCGATTTTTTCAAAATCAATGTCCGGCTCGCCTATTATCTGCAGCTCGTTGCCCTTGACCGCTGAATCGCTCGCGTCAATCAGCAGTTTCAATTTGATTTGCTCGGTTGTCTCTTTGCCGAATCTTTTTTCCAGAAGTCGGCGGGGCGCTCGACCCTTTCTAAAACCCGGCACCAGAGCTTCTTTGCGCAGCTCTTTGTATTTTTTATTAGTGGCGTTATTAATTGTTTCTTCTGGTATCTCTATGGAGACCTTTTTTTTGCAGGGGCCCGCCTCTTCGATTGTTACTATGTTTTTCGACATAGCGGATTCTTCTTCCTCTTTCTCAGGTTGCTCTTCATCCGGGGAAGCGGCTTGTTCCTGCTCTTTTGTTTTTGCTGTTTTTTCTTCTTCTTTCGGTGCCGTTAACTGTTCTTCTTCCGGTGCCGTGGATTGTTCTTCTTCCAGTGCCGTGGGTTCTTCTTCGGCTCGCTCCTGGGCTTTGTCTACAGTCTGTTCTGTCGTTTGCTCTTGAGTTTGCTCTTCTTCGACCATTTCGGTACTCCTGAACGATTTTGCTGCCTGCTCCCCGATTTCGCGGGGACGAGTTTTACCCCTGCAAAGTATGTGTTTAGCCTCAGTTGTTTTATTGGTGGCACGGCCATCTTGGCCGTGTTT
>CAZLIO010000650.1:0-2649 GCA_964559025.1 uncultured Pirellulales bacterium
CACGAAGGCGGCTGGAAGCTGTTGGAGAATTTTTAGCTCGTTGAGTGGTGAGTAGTGAGTGGTGAGTGTGGTGAGTAGTCAACTCACTAATTAACCATTTAACTACTCACCAATTAACCAATTAACTAATTAACCAGACACGAAAGGTTTAGCGATGAAGAAGATTGGCTTTATTGGATTAGGGATAATGGGCAAGCCTATGGCCCGGAATTTGCTCAAGGCGGGTTACCCTCTCACAGTCTATGATATTGTGCCCGACAAGGCCGAAGAGGTAGTCGAGGCCGGGGCGAAGGCGGGCTCATCGAGCAAAGAGGTAGCAGAAAAGAGCGAGATTGTAATAACCATGCTGCCTAACTCCCCAGAGGTCAAGGAAGCGGTGCTGGGTAAGAACGGTGTCCTGGAGGGGGCCAAGCCGGGCACTATCCTCATAGATATGAGCTCCATCGCGCCCCTGGCGAGCAAGGAGGTAGCAGAAAAGGCCAAAGAAAAGGGAGTCACTGTGCTTGATGCTCCCGTGAGCGGCGGTGAGCCCAAGGCTATCGAAGGCACGCTTGCAATAATGGTCGGGGGGCCGCAAGAGACATTCGATGAGGTTGAGGACATTCTAAGTGTGATGGGTGCTTCCGTGACACGGGTGGGCGAGATTGGCAGCGGCAATATGACAAAATTGGCCAATCAAATCATCGTCGCCCTGAACATCGCTGCGATGTCCGAGGCAATGGTCTTGGCAGCCAAGGCAGGCGTCAACGCAGAGAAGGTCTTCCAGGCGATTCGCGAAGGACTGGCCGGCAGTACGGTCCTGGATGCCAAGATGCCGCTGGTGCTGGAAGGCAACTTCAAGCCGGGATTCCGCATCGAGCTGCACATCAAGGACCTGGCCAACGCATTGGATACCGCCCATGAGGTAGGAGTTCCTGTTCCCCTGTCCAGCGCAGTGATGGAGGTTATGCAGGCCTTGAAAGTGGACGGCAAGGGCGCAGACGACCATGGCGGGATCATTCAGTTTTACGAGAAGCTGGCCAAGGTCGAGGTAAGAAGATAGCTGTAACTGGAATTATAAACAAGGCGCGGGCTTTCAAGGTCTTCAGCTCAACTCCGAAAATTGCAATCTTTCGACCTGCCAATCATAGAACGGCGTTGTAATACAGAACCGATGTTCTTAGACCAACGGAAGTACAGATGCAAAGAGCAGCGTAAAAGCCAGAGTAATAAGTCCGAGAGCAGCGGTGAGGATAGTCCAGGATTTGAGCGTTTCGATTTCGGTCAGACCGCCCATCCGTGCGAAGATCCAAAAGCCGCTATTGTTCATCCAATCTCCGACGAGCGAGCCGCCCCCGATAGCCATGGCTAAGTACACGAGGTTGCAGCCGAGCATTTCTTCCGATATGCCCATAGCCGCAAACATTGAAGCGGTCGTAATCATGGCTACTGTGCCTGAGCCCTGCGAAAATTTTATGATCGTTGAGACAGCAAAGGCCAGAAGCAGGATTGCAAGTCCCAAGCCCTGGCCTCCTGTATCGACGAATCCCTTCACCACGTCCTGGACGCCGGCGGCCCGGAGCATTGCGCCGAAAGCACCACCACCGGCCGTTATGAGAATAATGATGCCGCCGCTCATGAGAGCTGTGTCCATTTTCCCGGAGAGCTCCTTGAGAGACAATCCTCGACTGCGAACAAGCACAAACATCGCGATCGCCGCCGAGAGCAGCAGAGCCAGGTTGGGATTGCCCAAAACAGCCGTGATTTGAGCTATCAGCGAGCCCCCGACCAGCGCATTTGTCACCGTGTTCATTGAAATCAGGATGACCGGCAAAATAATGGGTGCGATCGAAGTCCAGAACCCGGGAAGCTGGTCGTCATCGAGCGGTTCCGGTTCCGCCTCGCTGGTGTAAGGACGCATCGGAATATCCACAAACCGATTAATCAGCTTGCAGACCACCAGGCCAAGGGCTGCTGTGGGCAGGCCCACAAGCACTCCCATCCCTATCATTACTCCAAGGTCAATGCCAAAACTGTTGGCCATGAACAAAGGACCCGGAGTTGGCGGAACTAATGTATGCGTGATACCGGCACCTGCGACAATCGCTGTAAGGTACAAGACGTAGTTCTTTTGTGTTCGCCGATAGAGCGAACGAGCCAGCGGCACCAGAAGGTAGAAAACAGTGTCGAAGAATACAGGAACTGAGAGTACGAAGCCACTTCCCATAAGAGCCATTGATGCTCTTTTTTCGCCCAGCGCCTTGAGAAATGACCGGACTATGCGGTCGGCAGCGCCGCTATCCATAAGACACTTGCCGATAACAGTGGCCAGCGCAATCACAATACCGATAGCCCCGACAACCGAGCCAAACGCCTCGGCCACGCGAGAGACCTTACCCGCTAAATCGCCGGGGGCCAGCAAGCTGACGATTATTGCAGCAGTTATCAATGCAACAAACGCATTGACACGCAGTACTATGATCATCGCAATAAGCAGGGTAACGCCAATAATCAATATCACTACCGGGTTCATAATAACAGACCTCCAAACACTGTCTTTATAAGCCTTCTGCAAAATCGAGGTTAGGCATACTTTGAAAAGAAAAAATTGTCTTTTAATTTTTTCTTTTCAAACAATAAATTATTGCTCGGCAAACAGCTATTTGATTA
>CAZLIO010000651.1:0-2642 GCA_964559025.1 uncultured Pirellulales bacterium
GACCGCTCAGGGAATCTTCGCCAATTTCAGAAACGTGCTCGATACCACCAGGGTAAAGATACCTTTCGGCATCGCCCAGATAGGAAAAAGTTTTCGCAATGAGGTGACGACCAAGGCCTTTATCTTCCGGACGCGGGAATTCGAGCAGGCCGAGCTTGAGTTCTTCTGTGAGCCGGGCACCGATGAGCAGTGGTTCGAGCACTGGAAGCAGGCACGGTTCGACTGGTATATCGAATTAGGTATGAGAAAAGAAAATCTTCACTTCCGCGAGCACGATGCCGATGAGCTTGCCCATTACGCCAAGAGTTGCGTGGATGTCGAATACAGGTTCCCGTTCGGCAGCGGGGACTGGCAGGAGCTTGAAGGTATCGCCAACCGCACGGACTACGACCTGCGGCAGCATCAGCGCGGCATGAGGACGCTCAATAAATGGTACGAAAACAACCGGGAGCTGACGAATATCGAATTGGCCAAAGAAGCCGAGGACTACAATAAAGGCCCGCTTTCTTATTTCGATGACGAGAAGAAACAGCGCTACATCCCTTATGTGATTGAGCCCAGTGCCGGCATCGACCGAAGTGCCCTTGCCTTTTTAGTCGATGCTTATGACGAAGAAGAGGTTCGCGGCGAGACAAGAAACCTTTTAAGATTTCATCCCGCCCTTGCACCCGTCAAAGCCGCTGTCTTTCCGTTAGTTAAAAAAGAAGGTATGCCGGAGATAGCAAAGAATATTTACAATGAGCTGAAAAAATATTTCAATTGCTTTTACGATGAGAAGGGCGCTGTCGGCCGGCGTTACCGCAGGCAGGATGAGGCCGGCACCCCCTTCTGTGTTACCGTTGACGGCCAGACGTTGGACGACAACACCGTAACCGTCCGCGACCGCGACTCAATGGACCAGGTAAGAATCTCAACCAACCAACTGCTCAACCACATGCGGAAAAGATTGGAGGTCTAAAAAATGGCCGAAGAAGAGAAAGAGAAGATAAAAGCTCATAGATCAAACATCAAAAGTGAAAGAGAAGTTATCAAGTATTGGTTAACAGCCTCAAAAGAAGATTTTGACACTGCCGATATCCTTTGCAAAAACAAGAAATATCACCACGCTTTGTTCTTTTGCCACTTAAGTATTGAAAAGATGCTAAAGGCTATTATTGTTAAATCAACCAAAACGGCACCGCCTCTGATTCACGATTTGGTTCGCTTAGCAGAAAGAGCGGCAGTGCCCCTTAACGAACTTCAAAAAAATAATCTTGCGGAGATAACTACATTTAATATTGAAGCAAGATATGACGACTACAAACTCAGCTTTCGTAAAAAGGCAAAAAAGCAATTCACACTAAAATATCTTGATAAGACTAAGGAGATGTTGCAGTGGCTAAAAAAGTACGCTTAAAAAAATCTCAGTCGGAGAAAATTAATAAATTCGTTGAGCTGCTCAAACAACAGGGAGTTAACATATCGAAAATTATACTTTTTGGCTCATATGCAAAAGGCAATGCGAGCCCTGATAGCGACATTGATGTTGTTGTCGTTTCAAATCAGTTCGGACGAGATACCGCCAAAGAGATGATGTTGCTGCGTAAGATAGCCCTCAAAATTGATTCACACATTGAACCAGTGCCGCTTTCACCTGATGACCTCAGTGACAAGTACAGCAGCTTTAGCCAGGAGATTAATCGATATGGAATAGATATAGGGATAAAAGGGACATAAGGAGGCCGGAAATGAGAAAGCTATACCTGTCCAGGAAATACAAAAAAATATTTGGTGTATGCGGTGGTATCGGTGAAACCTACGACATCGACCCTACGCTGGTGAGACTCATTGTGGTTTTCTTGTGCCTCGCAACCGGCGTGGTGCCGCTGCTGCTAACCTACCTCGCAGCATGGATAATCGTACCGAAAAAACCCTCAGAATAACCAAGCACAAGCTCAATCACCTCCGTGAAAAACTGGACCTTTGAACCGCCCGTGCAAAAAAAAGAATTGACGAAAAACAACCTCCTGAGCATCATTCATCAATGTGGCGTTTGAGCGAATCAAAATGACACATTAAGGATAGGCTGTTGTTTCTCGTTAGCCTGCCCGCTTGGCAATCAGTTCTCTGACTTTCGAAACCAGCTCCTTTGGAACTTCCATTAGCGTATAGGAAGCGTCCTCATAAGCCGCTTCGTCCTCGGCTACAGCCTCATTTTCTGACTGCCGCTCATAATAATCGATAACCTTTTGGACGCGTTTTTCATCCCAGCCGGGCGGAAAATTGCTCTCTTTCATCTCTTTCCTTTCCGGCGACGTCGCCGCAGTTTGGCTATTAACCTATTACTAAACAAGTCACCATTATACTTCTTTCGCTGGATTAAAAGTATCATATCCTCGGGAACTTATCAACTAAAAATATAAATTTTGGTGGATTGAAATGGAACGTATCCCACAGAGGAACCTTTGAGAATGCGCTTTCCTAAAATCACTCTGCGGTGTATAGTAATGGTAACAGACAAAATAGGATAAAATGGTAATCATAAGAGAATGCGATTCGATGGAGCAGGTAAGAATCTCAACTGACCAACTGCTCAGCTATCTACGCGAGAAATTAGATATCTGGTCCGGCTGAGACCAAAAAATAGATTGAAGAAAATCACC
>CAZLIO010000652.1:0-2639 GCA_964559025.1 uncultured Pirellulales bacterium
AAAAACAAAAAACGATTTTTTTCTTTTCAAAGTATGCCTAACCTCAATTTTGCATAACTCACAAATACGAGTCTGTCAGAAATCAGAAGTCAGAGTTTGTTATTTGTCCTCTGTTATCTGTCCTCTGTCATCAGAGGAATCTGTTCAAAATAAGCCGTAAGGCGGTTCCTAATTTTTTCGTTAGATTGTGTTCGGCGTTTCTAAAGTCAAAGAAGTTTATCTGAATCCCCCGCACGCGTCAAGGCCATTGTCAGAAGTCAGAAATCAAAGACTGGAGGGGTGTGGTCAGATTTTCTGGCAGAGCAATTTCCCGTTGTCATGCTGAGCAAATGAACGTAATGGATTATTAACAATGAGGTTACAAGATGCCGGAAAAAATAGCCGCACCCGGCTGGAGGGGTGATCCAACCGGTTAGAAATCTATAACGAAAAATAACAGGGTGAGCTAATCCAGAAACCCTTTCATTATCGCGGCTGTGTGCATTGCAATAAGCATCAGATAGTCCAAATCGCTGAGGCTGTAGTGCTCGTGTATCATAGCGTTGTCAACATACAGAACTCCGAAACAGCCGTTCGGACGCATAATCGCTGCTACCATTGCCGAGCGTATTCTTTCCTTCGCTTCCACTTGAGCTGAAACACTCGGCAGGACAAAAAACTGCCCTTTTTCAACCGCTTGGGTAATCTTCTCACTGAGCTGTAATTCGTTAAGTTGAACAGGTGAGCCGTCTCGTCTCCTGCCTCCGTGGCAGGTCATCGGACCTGTAGGCTGCTTTCTCAAAGCACACCACACATGATATGCGCTGAACTGCTCTAATGTAACATCCAACAAGGTCAACAACAGCTCATCGAGGCCGCCGGTTTCAAATATTCTCTCGGTCGCCTTCGAAAAGTCAGTTAACCTTCTGGCCGCCAATCTCATAGCCGGCGCGTGCTGGGCATCCGGCCTTCTTACCACAGTTTCGTGCTTGGGGACTGTCAGCGCCGCTTCCAGATGAAGAGTGTCCTCCGGATGAATTGGCCCCTCAGCTTGAGCTTGTTTTTTGAGGATGATTTCGAGGGTAAAATCAGTTATACGAAGGCAATCACCGTGTTTGATTTCAGCCTTTTGGATTTCCTTATCGTTTAGATACGTTTTGTTTGACGAGCCCAGGTCCTCAATTATCCATTTTCCATCATCCGTGCTGTTGATTACTGCGTGCTCTCTCGAAACCCCTCTGTCAGGCAAAAAAACATGGTTGTTGGTTCCTCTGCCGATAGAAATAGGACCCTCGGTGAACTGCAATTCTTTGGTATTGCCGTTGCTTTGTTTTACAAGCACTCGCATCGTTTTCTCTCCATATATTTCTGTTTAAAGTTACCTATCTTACTATTATCCATATCTGAGACAATTTGTCAAGTAAACTATCATCCGAATATTCAATATATTGTAAAAAACGGCAAAATATGGCCAAAAAAAGCCTCTATTTTTTTGTTTTTTGCCAAACAAAACGGTGGGACGTTCGCCAAAATAAATAGATTACAATTGCTTTTGAGGATTGCGAATTCTATGGCGGTAGTGGTCCAGGATAACAGCCGCCACAATAACGCAGCCTGTGATAAGGCGTTTAGTCGATTCCTGCGCACCAATCTGGGCCAGGCCGGTACCTAAAACCGCAATGATAAGCACGCCGAAGAACGAGCTTACCACCGACCCGCGGCCACCCATCAGGCTCGTGCCTCCGATGACTACCGCTGCGATGGCCTGAAGCTCCAAACCATAGCCGGCATTGGGATTGGCTGATGAGAGCCGCGCCGTGTGTATCACCGCCGCTATGGATGTCAGAAAACCACACAGGGCAAAGACCGCAAGTTTAAGGCCACGCGGGTCAATCCCGGATAGTCGAACCGCCTCTTCGTTTGTGCCGATGGCTATTAGATAGCGCCCGAAAACGGTTCGCGAGAGAACCAACTGCCCCGCGACCACAATCGCGACGGCTATGATAAATGGAAGGGAAAGCCCCAGAATTGAGGCCTCGGTGATTACTTCCACGGGCCCGCCGATATATATAGTTCGTGATTCGGTTACAAGGTAAGCGGCGCCTCGCGCGATCTCCAGCATCCCTAACGTAACGATAAAAGCCGGCAGCCTCCACCGTATTATCACCAGCCCATTGGCCGCGCCGCAAAGAATACCCACCGAAAGGCACACGACAATCGCTGCCGGAAGTGGAAGATTGAATCTAACCAGAAAAAGACCTAACACCGCACCGGCCAAAGCCATAACCGACCCTACCGACAAATCTATCCCCGCTATTATTAACACGAAGGTCATCCCCACAGCCACGATGGTTATGTCCGGGACCTGGTTGGCGATCGTCCTGAACGTCGTAAGGGTAAAAAAGTTCCTGGCGGAAAGACCGAATATGACCAACAGCAAGGCCAGTGCCAGTGCCATACCGAGATAATCCGTAACAAAAGCCGGCAGGTCCGCTATTCTCTTTTTCATAATCTTCTGCATAAACTTATCTTATCCTTTACTACTCTGTCAAATTTGATTTGATAGTTTGGAAGGGTGGCAGCCTCAAGCGCAGCGCCCCGCCCCGCCTGAGCTTGTCGAAGGCTTGGGGATGGCTTCTCCTGAATTCATCCCGTCCCGT
>CAZLIO010000653.1:0-2634 GCA_964559025.1 uncultured Pirellulales bacterium
TCATGCCGCCGATGTGGCATGTATTCAATCTTATAAGGAAGGTATCATGACGACAGTGGAGCTCATGGTGCCCTGTTCTTGGTTTCCTGAAGCTGTTAAGCTGCTCAACGAAAATCCAGGACTGGACGTTGGCATTCATCTGGTTCTGACCAGCGAATGGGAGAATTACAAATGGCGCCCCTTGACGTGGGTGCCCAGTCTGACGGATGCGGATGGTTATTTCTATCCCACGATTTGGCAGCGGAATAATATGCCGCCCGGGACGGCTTTGCGAGACGCGAAATGGAAAATTGAAGAAATTGAAAAGGAAATGCGCGCTCAGATTGAGCTGGCCAAACGCAAAGTGCCCCATGTCAGTCACCTGACTTGTCATATGGGCTGTTCGAGCTGGGACCCTAAAGTCAAAAAGGTCTACACACAGTTAGCGAAGGAATACAATCTCGACATCGCGCCTTCTGAATATGGAGTACAAAGGACCGCGGGATTTGGGGACGCAAAAACCAAAAAAGAGCGAACAAAAAGATTCATAGAAATGCTCGAAGGATTGAAACCAGGCACTCATCTTTTCATAGACCACCCCGGCTTGGATACAGCAGAGATGCGGGCCATTGGCCATAGCGGATATTATGACGTGGCTAAAGACCGCGATGCGGTGACGAAGGTGTTTATAAGTGAGCAGGTCAAGAGAGCAATTAAGAAATTGGGTATTCAACTTATCAGCTACGCAGACTTGAAAAAGCTAAGGTCTGGTAAAGATAATTTATTTACAAGTCCTAAGCAAAAGGTGACTTGCTCTGATTGGCATTACTTCGGTACTATTTTGAAAGCCACATCGTTGCCGATATGCAGGGCGTGGCCTCCGGTTGTTTTCAGCTCCGGTATTGTGCAGGTGAGCTTGCCGTTGCGGCATTCGGCGGTTTGTCCCCTAAGATACCTGCCGCGCCAGGTCCTGTACAAGCGAACCTCATACTCACCTTCCGGCAGTCCGGATATCGTAAACGATTCGTTGGCAACACTAACACGAGGATTGACCACCCAGCCGAAAATCAGCTTGTCAGCCTTCATTGCCCAGGCATCACAATTGGGAGCAGCAATTTCGGCAGGCTCAAAATCCAGATTTGCAAAATCTATATCCGAGGCGAATCTTGAGAAATAAAGCATTTGATTGGTGACGACACTATCGTTAATCCGGTCCGAATACGCCCACCAAAAAGGTGTCGCACAGGATCCATTTGTCAGGCTGACCCATAGCGCATTGTGGTACATTGCAAGGTAGCCCGGCATGCCCGGCTCGTAATACGTATGGTCCCAACCACACTCGCCATTAATAGCAGGTTTGCGGAAGCCGCTCCATAGGTTCTGTATCTGGGTGGCATAGTTGCGGTAGCTCAATTGAAGTGGATTCTCATCGTTTGGTCCGAGCTTGCCGCTTTTGGGGAACGGATGTCCCTGGGCCTCATAAATCTCTCGATTTGATATATCGAAGATTTTGTACCCACCGGGCCACCATTGCCTTATACCACCGCTTTGGCTGCCAGTGGTCGGGCGGCCATACGGGTCGTGTTCGTTAAAGTATCTGTCGATCTTTCGGCACCACTGCTCAGCTACGGCCTGGTCGCCCTGGGTCCAGCCCTCGGTGCCGTTTATTTCGTCGACGACGAACCAGAGGAACAGTGCCCGGCTGTATCCCCAGCGGGCTATAATATATCGGTAGAGCTTCTCCTGGTATTTCCATGCCTCGTTATTTCCATAGAAGTCGACGGCGTCGCTAACGAGCTTGTAAGGATTGTTTCTATACCTTGCGTTTCCACCGCCCCAGACAGCCATAGAAATGTAGGAATGAAACCAAATATTCCAGCTAATTTGCATGTCTCGTTGCTCACACCATTCGAAGAGCTGGTCCAAACGGCCGCAGCGGTTCTGGTCGTACCGTCCCAGGCCGGTGCCCATCGTTTCCAGAGGAGTCGGGAAAAAGCTGATGAAATTTGCCCCTCGCTTCTTCAAGTTGTCGAGCCCTTCTTCTGTGATCCTGCCTTCATTAAACAGCTCATAGCTGTCGTTATACCACATGCCAACACCGTAAAATGAAGTGCCATCGTCATACCTGAGATACCGCTGGTTAGGCGAGATTTTCACGAACCCATAATGTGGGGAGGCTATCGCCGTGAAAGTGCCGACACGGCTTTTTCCAGTACCTTCGGAATCGGTCACTGAAACCACATATCGCCAGGTGCCTTTCTCAGTTGGAGAAAAACGCACCATCCAGAGGCTGGCCCAGCTGGATGGATTGTAAAACCCCCAGATGTTCCATTTTCTGCCCGACGGTGAGGTGAACTCAGCATGCAGGTCAATTTCATCAGGGTTAAAGGGATTGCTGTATTCAGCCTTAAGGTCAATCCCTAACTCAAATTTCTCATAGATGCCGACCTGAGTAGAATTTGCTCGAACTGATAGAATTGACGGTGGTGTAGCCCTCGCGAGCGTCACCATAGTGAGAAACATCATACTCACGGGTACCAACAGGTAACTATTGATTTTTTCAGGCATTGCCATTCGAATCTCCTTTTGATATTTTTTGTGAAGGCTTCTGTAAAATTACAGGTTAGGCATACTTTGGAAAGAAAAAAACGTTTT
>CAZLIO010000654.1:0-2629 GCA_964559025.1 uncultured Pirellulales bacterium
GTGTCGCCTTTGGCGCTCAGACTACAGACATCTCATACGGTCGCTACCCCGACGCTAACGATGAGCAGCGCTTCTTTGGTTTCCCCAGTCCGGGAGGGCAAAATATTGGTGCGTATTTCGGCGAGGTTGACGATACGAAATTCAGCCACAAGCGTGGTTTTTACGATACGCCTTTCTCCGTCACAATCGCCACTGAAACCAAAGATGCCGTGATATATTATACGCTCGACGGCACTGAGCCGTATAATTTTACTAATGCCGGGCGGTCTCCGGGCGGTATGGTCTATACCGGCCCTATTCGTATCACCACGACCACGTCTTTGCGTGCGGCAGCCATCAGGCCCGGCTGGAAACCCACGAATATGGATGCCCAGACATATATTTTTCTCGACGATGTCATTCGACAACCTGTTCGTCCAGCCGGATTCCCTGCTAACTGGGGGCACACCGGCAACGGCGACTATGAGATGGACCCGCAAGTTGTCAACAATTCACGCTATCGCAATACGATAAAGGACGACCTACAATCCGTTCCGACACTCTCACTGGTAATGGATGTCGATGACTGGTTTAAAAGCGGCGGCCAGGGTATCTATGTCCAGGGCGAAAGAAGCGAGCGGGCGGTCTCAGCCGAGCTGATTTTCCCCGACAGAAGTCCGGGCTTCCAGATTAATTGCTCTGTTATGATTGTCGGTGGAAGCAGCCCGAATAGATGGAAAATGGACAAGCTCTCTTTGCGATTAAAATTCAAAGGTGAATATGGCTCTTCGAAGCTCAGGTTCCCTGTCTTTGGCGAAGATTTCACCGATGAGTTTGACACACTTGTTGTAGATGCCAGAATGAACAACAGCTGGGGTTATGGCGGCGGTGTTATGCTACCTAATAACAGCAGACCGTGGATATCGGGCAGTCCTTCGCAGCGAGATGTTGCACAATATACTCGAGACCAGTTCGTTTCAGATATTCAAAACGCTATGGGCGGTTATGGGCCACACGGCAGGCATGTTCACCTATATCTAAATGGACTGTACTGGGGATTGTACTGGCTTCACGAACGTCCCGACGAGCACTTTGCCGCCGCTTACCTCGGTGGCGATGATGAGGATTACGATTCCCTCAAGCACAGTTCCGGTACGGTCATCAACGGTTCTGGAGCAGAGTACAACCGAATGTTCAATATTGCCAATTCCGGCCTGGCCTCTGATGCGCAATACCAGTTAATCCAGCAGTATCTGGATATACCCAATTTTATCGACTACATGATCACTAACTTCTACGTTGGCAATACGGACTGGGCGCATCAAAACTGGTATGCATCCCGTAACCGTGAAGACCCCAACGGCCGATGGCGATACCATAGCTGGGACGCCGAACACGTAATGGAAGCCCTGGGTGCAAATGTTACAGGCAGAGACGATAACGGCGGCCCCACACGCCTCCACCAAAGGCTGTCTGACAATACGGAATACCGTATGCTCTTTGCCGACCATGTCCATCGTCATTTCTTCAACGACGGCATTCTTACGCCGGATGTTGCAACAGGCTTGTACCAACTCCGGCTCGATGAGGTTGACCGCGCTGTCGTTGCCGAGTCGGCACGATGGGGGGATAACCACCGCTCCACACCCTATACGCGGGACATCGATTGGATTCGCGAACGTAACTGGCTCATTGACGTGTACTTCCCACAACGTGCGGGAATTGTTCTTAACCAAATCAAGGCCAGAGGATGGTATCCAAACACCGATGCGCCGGTCTTTCGTATCAACGGCTCGTATAAGCACGGCGGCCGGATTTCTGCAACCGACAGATTTTCTATGACCACCGCAACCGGCACAATCTATTATACCCTCGACGGCAGTGATCCACGCTTGCTGCAGAGCTCACCAGGGGCCGGTACCGGTACTACCCTTGTAGCTGAGAATGCCACTAAGCGTGTGCTCGTTCCAACCGGCCCGGTCAGTAATGACTGGAAGGGCGGCCAGCCTTTCAACGATTCAAGATGGCTGGTCAACATCGGAAGCCCGGGTGGTGTGGGCTATGAAAGGGCTTCGGGTTACGAAGATCGAATCGGACTTGACCTTGTAGCGCAGATGAATAGAAAAAATACTACCTGTTACTTTCTCATCCCATTTACCTTTGATGGAAGTCCTGATTACTTTGACTTTATGACGCTTAAGATTCGTTACGATGATGGTTTTATCGCCTACCTCAACGGCGTGGAGGTCGCCAGACGCAATTTCACCGGCACACCGACCTGGAGCTCCAATGCTAACACCGACCACTCCGACTACGAGGCCATCAACTTTGAGAACATCAATGTTTCTGATCGCCTTAGCGCTTTGCAGCAGGGTAACAATATTTTAGCCATCCACGGCATGAATTCATCCACCTTCAGTTCAGATCTTCTTATCAGTGCCGAGCTGGTTGCCGGCAGAAGCAGTCCCCCCAGTGACGACGGTACCTTGCCTGGTGTGCTCCAATATACAGGGACGATCACGCTGCCCCATAGTGCCCATGTCAAAGCCCGTGTATTGAACGGCCGTGTATGGAGTGCCCTCAACGAGGCGACCTTTGCCGTGGGCCCGGTAGCAGATAATCTGCGCATTACGGAGATTATGTATAATCC
>CAZLIO010000655.1:0-2628 GCA_964559025.1 uncultured Pirellulales bacterium
AGAAAAAACAAAAGACGTTTTTTTTCTTTTCAAAGTATGCCTAACCTCAATTTTGTAGAACTCATTGGAAAATCACAAGAATTTTCTCAGCAGAAGAACAAAATCCACACTTCTAACCAATTGTATTTATACCAGATTAGCCACCTTTTCGTCAAGTAAAATTTTTAGACAAAACTCCGCAATTCCACATATTTTTTAATTAGTTACTGTTTCCGCAACAAGAACTAATTAGATTGTGCAAAAGCAATAACTTGTTTACTTGTACGCTTATGCTTTTACGCCCACTTACCTTTAACTACGAATCACGGTTATCGAGTATCGTGATACACAAATCGTCCTGTTTGTCAGGAGCTCAGATGAATACCGTGTGCCGTACGCTAAAACAGACTCATCGGCTCACTGTCTCGGCTGTGCCGGCGATAAATTGTAACCCCTTTACAGCCAAGCTGATAAGCTAATTTATAGGCCTTATCAACGGCGGCTGCCGTGGCTTTTTCGCTGAAATTTATGGTCTTACTGACCGCCGCATCACAGTGTTGCTGAAAAGCCGCCTGCATACGAATATGCCATTCTGGCTTAATATCGTAAGCGCATCTGAAAATTCGGCGAATTTTGACGGGGATTTTGATGATTTGTTGAATGCTGCCGGTTTTGGCAATCTGGTTTTCCAGCTTCTTGCTGTAAAAACCATGTTTCTCAGCTACCTGTTTGAAGAATGGATTTATCTGCAGCATTTTTGAGCCGTCTAAAATCCGGCGAATAAAAACCGGTGAATAGGCCGGCTCTATGCCGGAAGAACAGTCTGCGATTATACTTATCGTGCCGGTCGGAGCTACGCAGGTAATAGAGGCGTTGCGGACCTTTTTCGCTCTTTGCGTCCGCCAGATACTGTGACTCCAATTTGGAAACGGCCCACGTAAATCGGCAAGCTCACTGCTGGCCTTGCGTGCGTTTTTATTGATGAAGCTCATAAGCTCCGAGCCGAATTCGATACCCCGCTGGGAATCGTAGGGTATCCCGAGCAGAAACATGCAGTCCGCAAAACCCATAACGCCTAAGCCGATTTTGCGATTGCCTTGCGCCAGGCGGACAGTATTTCTGACCGGATAAACACACGCATCTATAATATTGTCCAGAAACCGCACAGCTAATCTAACGGTCTTGGCCAGTGCCGGCCAATCCATATCTGCTTTGTTATTAGCGAAGCTCACAAATTTGGTAAGATTTATACTACCTAACGTGCAGGCCTCATAAGGCAGCAGCGGCTGTTCACCGCAGGGATTAGTTGCTTCTATTCGGCCCAGCGAAGGAGTTGGATTGTCACGGTTGATTCGGTCGATAAAAACCACGCCAGGTTCGCCGGTTTTATGCGCGCACTTAACAATCATTTTCCAAATGTCACTGATGGTGTAAAATTGGCCTGCTCGCTGAGAGCGAGGTTTGCCTTTGCCGGTCAGTTTGTGCAAATCCTTTATTGTGTAGTTTGTAATATCGATTCGCCGTGGCAATAAATACCTTTGCTGGGTACGGGGATTTTTAACGATGTGCAAGCTTTTGCCGGTTTTGAGTACCTTCTTCATCCAGTCATCCGTGATTTTGACGGAGATATTGAAGTTGGTGAAGGACTGTAAGTTCTGCTTGGCGTGCAGGAATTTCAGGATGTCCGGATGTTCGACACTCATCATGCCCATATTTGCGCCGCGGCGAAAAGCGCCCTGCTGAATCGCGTTTGTTGTTTCGGAAAAGACGCGCCAAAAACTGATCGGCCCTGATGTTGTCCCGCCGCTGGAGGCAACGCGGTCGCCTGTCGGCCTTAATCTGTCAAAGGAAAATCCGGTTCCGCCGCCGGCCTGCTGAATCAGAGCGGTCTGCTTAATCGACTCGAATATCCCTTCTATACTGTCTTCAATCGGCAGCACGAAGCAGGCGCTGAGCATCCCCCGACGTTGTGCGTTCATTAAGGCGGGGGAGTTAGGCAAGAACTTCAAAGACGCCATCAAATCGAAATATTTTCGGTGCCACTGTCTGATTTCGCTGCTGTCGGCTCCGTATTTGGCTTCAGCTTCGGCTACTAATGACGCCACCCTGCTAAAAAGCTGGGCCGGTGTCTCGATGCACTTGCCGTGTTGGTCCTTGATTAGATATCTGCTTCGCAGTACCATCAAAGCGTTTTTGCTAAGCACGGGAACATTTCCAGGTGGCGGATGTATATGGAATTCAGCCATAAATGCTTCAACACTAAAAAACTTACTTAAAGGGAAAAATACATAATCATAATATGAAATTAAAAACCTGTTTAACTTTAAAACTCAAATGGTTTTTTATATTTCAACTTTGAACTTTCAACTTTTTTTTATCCATCTGAACCGAAAGACCTCACGAATCCTTTCGGTAAATCGTATCCCCAAACGCTGCGTGCTGGACTTGAACTCCATTCGATTCAAATCGTGTGTCGTGGGCTTGGCCGGGGACCTGCCGAATACTGTCAACAAGCCGGCCGCAAGCAAGCTGAGAAATGAATTTATCTTGGTTCGCACACGCATACTTGTTAAATACCATCACTATTTACTAAATAGTTCCTGTTGCGGAAACAGTATTTGTCATTCCCGCGAAAAGCCTGCCCTGAGC
>CAZLIO010000656.1:0-2617 GCA_964559025.1 uncultured Pirellulales bacterium
TTTCAGGTTTCACGCTGAATATAAATGTATTTATATTCTTTGCTCAGCGGCTCAAATAATTTACCACCGCCGACAATAAACTTTGGGAAAAACTCTACGTATTGCAGTCTCAAGGTATGGACGAATGCGCCCAGGGCATTTATTGCCAGGTTAAATGCGTGCCCACCTACAAATACCAATACCATAAGCACGATACCTATGCCATAGGGCACTTCGCCGGCGATTTCGGCGATGACGTTTATTGCCATTGCCAGGCCCGCTGTCACCATACCCAGGGCCATCAACCTCAAGTAGCTCAACACGTCCCCCATATAAAATATTGCGCTAAACAAATTATACATTCCCATGCCTATTCGGCCGCCCCACTTACCTTCTCGCTGGCTAAAAAGCAAAATAGCCGCTGCGGGAATAAGTGCTACGTAACCGAAGAATTTACCAGCTTCAACTGAGATGACTCCGAACTTGCTTGCTAAGAACAGCACAACCGAATTGAGCATAATCAGCCAGCTTAGCTGGTCACATACTGCTGCAACGTATTGCTTTTGCTTTAGGTTATGTACAAATGCAATTACCAGCCCTGTCATAATCTGGAAATAGCCAAGTCCCAGTGCCAGGTAAAAGAACGTCATCGGTTTCTCGAGTGGGTCAAACCACATCAAATTTTTTCTGATTGGTTCCAACGCAGGTACAAACTTCTGCACGGCGTCACCGAACCATCCGCCGGTAAGTGCCCCAGCTATCACGGTTGCGGCAGCGCAAATCCCTAACATCCACATAAGCTTCTTATCGCCCTGCATCTTCTTTATAAAGAAAATCATCAAGGCGATAATGACAAGGCCGTAGCCGGCGTCGGTCAGACACAATGCAAAGAACAACGCAAAAAACGGTGCCAGAAAAACTGTCGGGTCCACTTCAAAATGCTTTGGCATACCATACAGGCGGGTTATCACCTCAAAAGGTTTTATAATATTCTTATTTTCTATCTCGACCGGTATCTCTTCGTCCTCGGCCGGTGCGATTTTTGTCAAACTCGACGCCTCGAAACCCGATACTATTTTCGCCAGCTTTGCATAATCATTTTTCTTCACCCAGCCTTCCAAAAGGACGGTACATTCCGTAGCCGGTGCAGTATCCTTAGCCTGTTCTCTGCCTAACAGATTCTTGTAATGGTCGTCAAGAATCTCAAGATTAAGCAGATTCTTGGACAACGTCGCTGCATTATCCAGCTGGCGCTGTAATTGGTTCTCGGCCTTTTCCAGCTTTCCACTGTGTTCGCCAATCAAATCCGTGACGGTGCCGGTCATCGGCTCGAAGTTTACCGGCTCGAACTCGGCTGACCGCAGCAGCTTTTGCACCGCCTCGGCGTTTTCTTTGAGAGCAACGATAAGACAGGCGCACTTGCTGCTGTCGGTTCCTATTTGCTGGATTGCCGCGCCAGGATCACTCAGCTTTTCTTCTGTCTGCTCAAACTGCTGGACAGGCAGCAATCCGGCCCAGCAGGTAGTCTTGTGAAGTCGGCCGATTTCTTCTACGGGGGTTTCGAGAGACGCCCAGGGACTGAGCATCTCCAGTGTGCCCTGGAGGTTTTCAATCTCGCCCTTTGTTTTCTCCATTGACGCTTCGAGCTGTTCGCACTTCTCGATAGTCTTTAAGATTTGCCCGTCTGAGACAACCTTGTTATATGATTGCTCATCAACGACGGTACGCGGTGAAAGGACGCCGGCAAGACCCTTTTGGGACTGTGCGTAACTTTTAAGAAATGCAATGCTTTTTTCGAGCCGAATTAACAGCCCTTCAATTTCTTTAGGCCGTTCGGCTGCGGCACCAAGCTCTGGGAAGTCCCTGCTGAGAATCGCCTCATCTGCATTGAGTATATGACAAATGCCCTCGTGCTGCAGGGCTTCCAAAAGCTCGGAGGCCTGCGAGCGATGACTGACAATTATGACTTTTGCCATCTGCGCAATGGCCATAGTTAGCCTCTCAAGTAATCCATTACCTTTTCAGACGCTGTGGCCATTTTATTAGCAGTTTTATCGCGCAATTGCCGGTGTTGGTCTTCGGCCTGGGCTTTAAGCTTCTCAACTTCGGCATTTGCTTGTGATTTTGCTTCGGCTATGGCTGCCTCGGTGTTTTTTTTCCGCTGCTGCTCGGCTTCGGTCATAGCCGCGAGCCGACTCTCTCTACCCTTTTCAGCCTGCTTTACCGCCTCAGCCTTGGCCTGTTCGATAATTTCCTGGGCTTGTGCCTCGGACTGCTTGATTTTCTTTATCAGTTCCATATCTATCCCTGATATTTAAGAGTGCGTGTATAAAACGCAATACACTATATTATTATTCGGCAAATGGCAAGAAATAGCCCAAAGAAAATTTATATTAAGGGAGATTAATGAGGCACTGAGAAGATGGACGAAAGACGACGGACGATTGAAGAGGGACGACAGAAGACGGATGCTGGATGCTTGAAACTTGATGTCATTGCGAGGAGGCCCCTTCTTACTTTCGCAAGAAAACAGGGAGCCGACGTGACAATCTCAAAAAAATAGGTAGCTGTCTTCGAATAAAAGGTTCAAATATTAGTTTCAAAAGGAAGTAGTGTTAAAAACAGCTTATACGTAAAG
>CAZLIO010000657.1:0-2612 GCA_964559025.1 uncultured Pirellulales bacterium
CCAAAATGAACGTAAACTTATATGTTATAGAGGATTACAGAAAAAAAGATGATTTCGTAGTCCGAATAAACAAACCCAATTTCCGAAATGGCCAAAATGAACGTAAACTTAACTTTAACAAAGGATTACAGAAAAAACGATTGTTTAGCCGCCCAAAAAACAAACCCAATTCAAACCCAATCTTGTCCGCCGTAGGCGGATTGCAAAATGAACTTAAAATCACTTGCCGGAAAATATGGCAAAAACCGAGAACGAAAAGCTTGACTTTTCGGTGTAACTCTCATAGCATAATACCTTGTTTGATAGGAAGGACAATGTTATGCAGCGACGGCAGTTCTTAAAGACGACGGGATTAGCGGCGGCTGGTATGCTATTGAGCCGGTCAAAACTATTGACCGCTTCGGGCAGGCGGCCACTGAACTTCATTGTAATCATGGCCGATGACTTGGGGGCAAAAGAGCTGGGCTGTTATGGCAACAGGGAGCACCGCACGCCGAATCTGGATCGGCTGGCCGAGACGGGCGTGCAATTCAAGACGTGCTATGCAACGCCGATCTGCCATCCGACGCGCTTCGAGATCATGACCGGCCAATATGGCCATCACAACGGGATTTTTCAATTTCCGGGCCGCCGGGGCGGGCCGGTAGCTGGGTCGCCGGAGGACGATATTTCACGGCATCTGACGTTTGCCCAGGTGCTCAAGCCGCTGGGTTACGCGACGGCCCATTCAGGCAAATGGCAGCTTACGGGCGAGGTGCCCACGCTGATACACGAGTGCGGATTCGACGAGTACTGTATGTGGGCGTACAAGCACAATCTTCCGCCGGGTGTCAAGCACACCGGGGGCTGGGAAGGCAAGCGAGGCGGCAAAACCTCGCGGTACTGGCATCCATCGATTGTCAAGAACACAAAGTACCTGCCGACGGGACCGGATGACTATGGCCCGGATATTTTCACCGACTTCGTCATCGATTTCGTCAAGCGGCACAGGGACAAACCGTTTTTCGTTTACTATCCGATGTGCCTGACGCATGGCCCGTTTTACGTGACGCCGGAGACAGTGGACTCAGAGGATGGGAAGTTCAAGAATTTGCGTAAGAATTTCAAGGCCAACGTGGAGTACTTGGACACACTAATCGGACGGATCGCCGAGGCCCTGGAAGCTGCCGGCCTGCGGGAAAACACAGTGGTCTTCTTTGCAGGGGACAACGGCACGGGCGGTCAGGGTAAGGGCCAGCCGACTGAGCTGGGAGCACGCGTGCCGATGATTGTCAATTGCCCGGGGATCGTGAAGCGGTTAGGGGCGAGTGACGAGCTGGTGGACTTGTCGGACATCTTGCCGACGCTCGCGGATTTTGCCGGGGCTGTACCGCCCAAGGGAAAGGCTATCGACGGGCGGAGCTTTGTGCCCTTACTTCAGGGTAAGAAAGGCCCAGCGCGGGAGTGGATTTACAGTTATCTCGGGGACCGGCAGATCCTGCGGACGAAGCGATGGCTGCTGGAAGACAACGGCCCGGGTCAACCTGGGCGTTTCTTCGATTGTGGCAACAGCCGGGACGGGACGGCTTACAAGGACGTAACTGACTCGACGGACCCAGAGGTGCTGGCCGCCAGGAAACGATTCAAGGGAATTTTAGCTGATAAACCACTGCCGGTAGTGACGGAAAAGTGAAACTGATAAGACTATTCTGCTTGGTCTTGGTGTCATTGTTTATAGTTGTCGGGTGCAAAAAGCGACCAGCTGGAAACACGACAACATTGTTCCAAGCTGCCAGGGAAGGTAGCATCGAGCAAATCAAATCGCTCGTCTCGAACGGTGCCGATATCAACGCTATGGCCCGGAACGAAAGGACGCCTCTGCACTGGGCGGCCATAAAGGGCCATAAGGATGCGGTTGAGTTCCTTATTGCCAAAGGTGCCAACATTGAGGCAACGGACCAGATGAACCAGACGCCTTTGCACTTGGCGGCACGCTGTGGTCATAAGGATGTGGTTGAGCTTCTTGTCACCGAAGGCGCAGATGTCAATGTAATGTCCAAATACTCGGGCACGCCCCTGTGCCTGGCGGCTCAAGGCGGCTACAGGATGGTGGCCGAACTTCTTATTGCCAAAGGCGCCGATGTTGATGGAAAAGACCGGCACGACCAGACCTCGCTTCTCGAAGCGCTCTGGTGGAAGCGCGTAGATGTGGCTGAACTTCTAATTGCCAAAGGCGCCGATGTCAATGTAAAGAACCTTGGCGGCTATACACCACTCCACTATGCGGCCTGGCGTGGTTACAAGAGTATGGCGGGACTTCTTGTCGCCGAAGGCGCCGAGGTCAATGCAAAGGACAACAGTGGCAGGACACCCCTGCATTACGCAGCCCTGAAAAGCCAAACTGGTGTGGTCAGACTACTTGTCGCTGAAGGTGCCGAGGTCAATGCAAAGACCATCAGCGGCAGGACACCCCTGCACGTCGCAGTCCGAGAAGGCCATGTGAATGTGGCGGGACTACTTGTAGCCGAAGGCGCCGACGTCAACGCAAAGGACAACAGTGGCAACACACCCCTGCACAATGCAGCCCGAGAAGGCCAGGTGGATGTGGCGGGACTCCTTGTAGCTGAAGGCGC
>CAZLIO010000658.1:0-2611 GCA_964559025.1 uncultured Pirellulales bacterium
GATGTCGCACCTGCCTATGGTAAAGACGGTGATTGCGAGAAAAAGATGGGCATTGGATTGGAAGCTATTGCTATTGACCGCAGTCGTATTTTCTTAGCCTGTAAGACAAGGATGAGGGACAAGGAAGGCGCTCGTTTTGAACTGGAGCGGTCGTTAAAACGGCTTAAAACTGATTATTTCGATTTGTACCAAATGCACTGTCTTCGCACGCCCGAAGAGGTCAAACAGGCCCTGGGACCGGATGGCGCTATTGAAACTTTTTTGAAAGCCAAAGAAGAAGGGAAAGTTCGACATCTTGGCTTTTCGGCGCATACTACTAAAGGAGCACTTGATGCCATGAATGGTTTTCGTTTCGATACGGTCATGTTCCCAATCAATTTCGTCGAGTTCTTCAAAATGGGATTTGGCAAACCGGTTCTCGAACTTGCGAACAAGCAAGGGGCGGCAGTCTTGGCTATCAAGCCATTGTCAAAAGGCCCCTGGCCGGAAGGTGTCGAAAGAACTCGTAAATGGTGGTATCGCGCAACGGAGACTCAGGATGAAGTGGACCTTGCGATGCGATTTACTCTCTCGCAGAAGCCCGTTGTCGCGGGAATACCACCTTCGTTTCTTGACCTTCTCGACAAGGCAATCGAAGCCGGACGCTCCTATCGTCGAATCAGAGAAGCCGAAACGCTGACTCTACAGGAGACAGCCAACGATTGTTTGTCTTTATTCCGCAGGGAAGAGGAACAAGTCGCACGCGGCGATTTCTCGCTCAGCCCGGTTTATGCCGACAGCCCCCATGAATGTTGTCCCGGCGCCTACGTTTGAGGTGTTATGATTGGAAATCGGACTCTGTGAGATTCATCTGTTGAGATTCCTTAACAGGTCGATTTCTTTTTTGAGAATATCAGCGTGCCGGTTCTTGGGATATTTTCCGAGTGTTTCGTTTTCAAGGCAAAGATCACCCTGGTAGTTGACCTTGCGTAGAATCTTCACTACTTTCTTAAAGTCGATGTCACCCTCATATATAGGAGAGGAGTATTTGTTGTATTCCCAGCCCATCGGGCGTTGTGTATTCTTCTTGTCCAGAGGATATCGTATGCTCTTGCAATGAGTGTGAAAAGCCCTTGAAGCAAATCTCTCAAAAATCTTATAAAGCTTCTCCAGCGGATGTCCATACCAGTAGAAGTTGGCGGTATCGAGCGTCAGACCGAGATTTGGGGAACCGACGCCTTCGAACAGTTTCTGCAAAAACTCAGGGTCGTTGGTAATGCTGCCGTGATTTTCAATTCCATAACGAACGGACGTTCCCTCAACAACCTCACATAGTTGTTTGCAAACCCTGATGGCAAACGGCAAAAATTTCTCACGTTGGGTTCGGCGGGGAACGACGTCGATCCGAATGACCTTCACGTCCAGCTTCTGAGCTGCATTAACCAATTTCCTGGTCCACTCAAGCTCCTCTTCCAGCCGTTCATCGAAACGGTTGTGCATCAAAAACGCAGTGATGACAAGTCCGTTCTTATTTAGGTCATCCTTAAGGACCTGTATATCCGAGGCGGTAGCCAGGTTGTACTTTTTCCCGGGGTGATAGAGAACCGGACATGTCAGGTCAGGATTGACTTCCACTTCCACGCCGGTAACACCAAGCTCCTTCATAGCCGACCAGCAATCCGGCTTTTGAGCCGCTTTTAAAAGGTCATCGCGGCAGGCGACAATCCAGGGTTTCAGTTGTTTTGTGGACACGTTGCTTCTTTGAGCGGCCAGTGCCGTAGTGGAGAGCATCAGACCGGCGGCACTTTTCATAAAGCTCCGGCGGGTTAAATCATGCGAAGTTTTCATAATTCGTCTTACTCCTTAAATTTCCAAATAAGCCTATTTAAAACACACATACCAATCTAACAATTCTGTAGATTTGGACTTAGCTGTAGTCTTTAACACTTTCAAATTATATATATGGTCATGACAATGTCAACACAGTTGATTCTCGTATAGATTTCGTCTTTGCTCACAGCCAGTGTTCCTGACCGCCCTCCATAGATGACAGTTCTTGTTTGATTTTGCTCATAAGCCCTTGACTATTAAAGAAAATTGAGGTAAATCACACTGAAGTAGTGTTCGAGCGTTCGTATTACACGCGTGTCTGTGGATAAATAATTGGAAAGGTATTAGAATGGCAGAAAAATTGGCAATCGACGGAGGTCCCAGGGCCGTTACGAACAAGTTGGCCGGCTGGCCACAATTCGATGAAAAGGCAATCAAGGCGGCAGAAGAAGTGTTAAGGTCCGGCAAGGTCAATTACTGGACCGGGCCCAAAGGCATGGAGTTTGAGCGCAAATATGCCCAGTGGCAGGGTAGCAAATATGCAATCAGTGCATCAAGTGGTACAGCCGCGTTGCATATAGCGCTTAGCGCTTTAGGGATTGGCCCCGGCGACGAAGTTATCGTACCCAGCTACACCTTTATTGCCAGCAGCTTCTCGGTGGTTCAGGCCGGTGCGATACCGCGATTTGCCGATGTGAATATCGACGACCACTGCATCAGCATCGAATCGGCGGCAAAGCTGGTCAACGAGCGGACCAAAGCGATTATGCCGGTGCATCTGTATGGTAATGTATGTGACATG
>CAZLIO010000659.1:0-2598 GCA_964559025.1 uncultured Pirellulales bacterium
GGCGTGCCGATTCTGGTTGGCGTACTTGCCGGCGTAATCGGCAGCCTTATAACAAAACCGCCGAGGCGTGAGACAATAGAAAAGTTCTTCACGAAGATTTACGTCCCAATCGGACGGGAGGACAAACTCTCTCTGCCTCTCGATGAGGCCGTCCCTCAACAAAAGCGTTTACTCACCGGCTGTGGACTTTTCCTCGTCAAGCCATCACGCCAATCCTGGATTGGCTTTGTTGTGACGCTGGGCATTTGTCTGGCCTGCGTGCTGGTAATGCTGTTGATACTTAAATAGAAAGAAAGGACAGCAGAGTGACTTCAAGCATCGGACTTGTTGGTCTTGGTCTCGTCGGTACGGCTATGGCAGAGCGTCTGCTTGCCGAGCAGTTCAAGCTTGTCGGCTTCGATATCGATTCAACAAAGTGTGAGCACCTTGAACAGCTGGGCGGAAAAGCCGTCAGCAATCCTGCACAGGTGGCCGAACAAGCTGACCCTGTTGTCCTCTCGCTTCCGAATACAGAAGTGGTTCTGGAAGTTGTCGAAGGCCCTGAGGGTATTTTGGAATCAAAGACACTTCCGAGATATATCATTGATACGACCACCGGCGACCCTGAAGAAACAGCGGCGATGGCACAACGCCTCGCCAGGCGAGGTATCCATTTCCTGGATGCTCCTTTTTCCGGTTCCAGCCGGCAGCTAAGGGACAAAGAAATAGTCTTTCTGGTGGGGGGCGACAAAAAGGCGTTCGAGGAGTGCAAAGATATTTTCGACGCGCTGGGCGAGAAAGTATTTTACGTCGGTGAATCGGGCAGCGGCTCTAAAGCCAAGCTCGCCGGCAATTTGATTCTTGGATTGAACCGCCTGGCTCTGGCCGAAGGACTTGTTTTTGCGAGCAAATTAGGCCTCGACACGCAGGCCTTTCTTGAGCTGCTCAAAGTGACACCCGCCTATTCAGCGGCTATGGACGTCAAGGGCAAAAAGATGTTAGACGGTGATTTCACCGCCCAGGCAAGACTTCGGCAGCACCACAAGGACGTCTCGATTATCCTTAAATATGCTCAAAAGCTAAAGCAGGAATTACCGCTCTCAAAAGTGCTCCTCGATGTTCTGGAAAAAGCAATAGCAGCAGGCGACGGGGATTTGGACAACTCAGCGGTTATTCGGGAAATTGAACGCAGAATAAAACCGTAAATCAATTAGGAAAGGAATCAACGCGAGTGCAGTTCTGTCCTTCGGTATATGAACACGCTGCCGGATTGATTGGCAAAAACCCCTGGGAAGTATCACGAAACTCTCGGCTGTTATCAAAAGCTCACATTGAAGCGTTTCGCCTCTACAATCACCGCCCTGTCGTGGTCGGCATAGACATTTACAACCTGGAAGCCGAGGCGTACGGTGCAGTGGTTGATAGGCCATCCGGCACCGGTGTTCCCGCTATTTCAAGACATCCGTATTCAAAGGCGAAAGAGCTGATTAGTCTGGAGCCGTTTAATCCCAAAACCGACGGCCGCATTCCGATGGTTATAGAGGCCGCCGGGCGGGTGGCCGATGAATGTCCCGGGGCCGATGTCAGAGTACCTTTGAGCGGTCCGTTTTCATTAGCGACAAATCTAATGGGATTCGAGAACCTGTTATGCGAGATTCAAACCGGCCCGGATTCGGTTGCGGATGCCCTGGAGCATCTTGTTGCCGGACAGGCGGAGTTCTGCAAAGAAATTGTCCGGCAGGGATTGGATATTGCGTTTTTCGAATCCGGGGCGGTTCCACCGCTGATGTCCCCGGATAATTTCAGGGACATTGAGCTTGGCCCTCTTAAAAAAGTCATGGAAGAGACATCGGCAATTGCAGGTCATCCCGTTCCCTGCATAATAGGTGGTGATACGCTGCCGATTCTTGATTATATTCTCCAGACGGGGACCGGATATGTATGCTGCCCGGCCAAAACGGACCAGCAAAAGTTTATGGAAGTAATGCGGGCACACCCTGAGGTTACAGTCAGAATCAATATGGACCCGGGGCCAATAACATCAAAAAATTTCGGAGAAGTCGAAAAGGAAGTTGACAGAGTATTGGAACTGGCCAACAATAGAGAGAAAGTTTGTATTGGGACGGGATGTCTGCCCTTTGAAACGGACCCGGAAGCAGTCTTAAAAACAAAAGAGTATATTCTGTCTAAAACGTCTAACACAGGAGAGTAAAGTATGTCGCCAAACGAAACAGAAGGAAGCCCTCCACAAGGTCAGCAGCAGCAAGTGATGCACATGAATCCGCGCATCGAAAAAGACCGTCAGCTTATATTGGATGCGCAGAAGAAAGGCAGAGGTGCTGTTTTCAAGGCGTATGTCAGGTTATCGGGCCCCGGCTGGCTCCAGAGTGGTATCACCTTGGGTGGTGGCTCGCTGTCGTCGAGCTTGTATCTGGGCGTGCTGGTCGGCTTTAGTTTTATGTGGCTCCAGCCGCTTGCGATGATTTTAGGTATTATTATGATGAGCGCCATCGCGTACGTAACACTCTCCTCCGGCGAGCGTCCCCTGCACGCAATCAACAGACATGTCAATCCGGTGCTCGGCTGGGGTTGGCTCATTGCCTCGATGATGGCAAATCT
>CAZLIO010000660.1:0-2588 GCA_964559025.1 uncultured Pirellulales bacterium
AGGATGGTTTGAATCCTGTGGATACCAGTACACCAAAACTTAAAATGCTCTAAACGCCGGGGGCTTCGAGAACCCCGCCAATTTCTGCCTACATTTACCAACACACGATATACGAGATATAGCATACATCGGCAGATTGAGCAGCATTATACTGTGTTCCGAACTGCTACTTTTGTCAAATACTTTTTATACCATCTATACGCATCTTCAAGGGCGGCTATTAACGCTCTTCTTGTGACGTTAAAGAACCTCCTGTCTAATTGAGTTATGGCTTTTTCAATTCCTTCCTCGACTGTGTTCCCCACAAGTGCGTTATGTAGTATTTTTCCTCCTAAGGAAGGTACTAAAGTGCAGGAGACATCAACGATTGTAGAATCGACAGGGTCTATTTCAAGCTCTATTGTTATACACCCAAAAACATGTTTGGCAGTAACTTCTTCGGGTAATCTCGCAGAGCCGGCAACTATTATTGTCTCCGGCCTTAAGTTATATTTCATGTCCTTTGTGTATGGGTCTTCATTCATTCTTGATATCCCCCTTTTTCTTCCCAAAGTTCATCTCTATCTCCTCGGACTAACACAAAAAATATTCAGTTGTTAGTCAATTTTTTAATACCCTTAGGCTCCCACAACAGAAGCACAAGAGTGGAAAAAAAGCCTTTCTCGAAAAACCCATACAAGTAAATTTATCCGCCTATCTGCTTTTCTAAAAGCACCTAAGATAGGGGTCGTTATTGGCCTACCTCCTTGTGGCTTAAAAACTATAAACTATACTCTTTTTGCCAAAGATTCAACTGTGGAAACTACGGGATTTTGGCATGATTTTGCCCGATTCAGGGCCTGTATATACGTGGAAACTACGTGGTTTTGGGTTTATGAAGCACAACCGGCCATTCGTAAGCGGTTTTCCAAATTACACGATGGCTGAGTGTCGCCTATTCATCTCCAGCCAGGTCGGGCATCCTTACCACAGCGACCAGTCTAACCAGATGCATCAAGTCGTTGGCCCCAAGCTTGTGCATAATGTGAGTTCGGTGATCCTCAATAGTCCGAGCTGAACGGTGCAATAAGCCGGCTATTTCCTTGGTACTCTTGCCGTCCAACATTAAGCGCAGAACTCTCATCTCTGTCTTGGTGAGCACCTTGCCCACGAGCGGATGTGTTTGAGTATTTCGCTTTAGCACGGACTCAACAGCCGACAGAAAAGACTGCCTGTCCAGAGGTTTTTCGATAAAGTCCGATGCACCCGCCTTGAGGGCCTTGACTGCCATTTTTATATCCCCATAACCGGTTATAACCAGAACCGGCAACGATGGAATAATATGTTTCACTTCGTTTAATAGTTCTATGCCATCCATTTCGGGCATTTTAACATCAGTAATAAGTAAATCGCACGTTTGGGAATGCAATTGTTTAAGGCACTCAGATGCACGGTCAAAGCAGCTGACTTTAAAGCCGGCTTGTTCAAGAGTTCTGCCGACTATTTTGAGCACCTTTGGCTCATCATCAACAAAAAAAACATGTTTAGTGGTATTTGTCATCGCCGCTCAGTCACCTCTCATCTCCTTTGATCGGCAGGGTGACGAAAAAAGTTGAACCTTTGCCGAGTTTGCTTTCGACGCGAACTTTGCCGCCGAGCTGGGATACGATACGCTCCACAACACAAAGCCCTAAACCCGTTCTTTCACCTGCAGGTTTGGTAGTGAAGAACGGCTCAAAAATCCTATCAAGATTTTCCGGTGCAATGCCGCCGCAGTTATCGGATAATTGAAATTCAATGTGCTCATCTTTTACAACGCTGCTAATAATAACCTGCCGACTCTTTTTGCCGTCGGCCGCCTGTATTGCGTTCTCAATCAGCGAGAAAAATAATTGTTCTAATTCTCTCACACACGAATATATAGTTGGCAGTTTGTCCATCCCTTCGACCTGCAGGGTCACTTTGGCACGCCAAGCACTTTCATCCAACAAATTCGCAATTCTATCAGCAACAGCCTTCAGATCTACTTTGCTGACAGTTCTTTTTAAGGACATCTTCGCGAAATTGCGAAACCTATTGATCATCGAAGTCATAATCGTAATCTCACTTAGGCCTTCCTTGAGGTTTTCTACAACACTACCCGGACACGACATTGTCTCCAGCTCTGCCAGTGAATTCCCAATTGATAGACTAAGAACCGTTAGAGGCTGGGTCAGCTCATGGGCCAGAGTGGCGCTTAAGGTCCCCACCGTGGCAAGCTCTTCAGCTTGAACCATGTCCTCACGATACTTATTTATTTTCTCCTGTGCCTGCTTGAGCTCGGTGATATCCCAGAAAATGCCTAACACTCCAGTGACGTTACCTTGTTCGTCTTTGACAGGCGTTTTAACCGTATGGACAATTCTTTCCTCGCCGTCCTCGATATATTTCTCCTCGATAGCTTCTGTTTGGCCCGATTCGATAATTCTTTTATCGTCTGCTCTGTATTTGTCGGCCAGTGCCTTAGGAAAGAAATCGTAATCTGTTTTTCCAGTAAATTCCTCGGATCTAATCTTTAGATCCTTGGCGAAATTGTCATTACAGGATACAAAAACTGAGTTCCTATCTTT
>CAZLIO010000661.1:0-2587 GCA_964559025.1 uncultured Pirellulales bacterium
GCCAGCCTTGTCCTCGCTGGAGCCAAAAACGAAACCTAATTTCTTTACCAGTCCTAAACTTTCCCCACGACTAAGCAGGAATTATGGCCGCCGAAGCCGAAAGAGTTGCTCATCGCGATATTGACCTTCGCCTGTCGAGCTTTTAGAGGTACAAAATCCATCTCGATATCGCAGCGCTCATCCTGATTTTCCAGGTTTATTGTAGGTGGGATGGCCGACTCATTAATTGCTTTTACACATACTATAAGCTCAACGGCACCACTGGCACCGAGCATATGCCCGAGAGAGCTTTTGGTTGAGCTTACTGGTATCTTATACGCGCGTCGGCCAAATACGAACTTAATAGCCGAACTTTCTGCAATGTCATTTAGCTCGGTAGCTGTCCCGTGGGCGTTGATATAACTTATTTTGTCTGTTTCGAGCCCGGCATCAATCAATGCCAGCTTCATCGCCGTCGCGGCACCATCTCCGTTCGGCAGGGGGGCGGTAATGTGATAACCATCATCAGTTGCGCTGTAACCAAGAAGCTCAGCGTATATATTTGCACCGCGTTTTTTTGCGTGGCTTTTTTCTTCAAGAACCATAATTCCGGCACCCTCGGAAAGGACAAAGCCGTCTCTGTCCCTGTCGAACGGTCTTGATGCTGCTTGCGGATTGTCGTTTCGAGTGCTTAGTGACCTGGCAGCACAGAATGAAGCCAATCCTATCGGTGTAAGAGCGGCTTCAGCACCGCCGGTTATCATAATATCGCTTCGCCCGGCAACGATGTTGGAAAATGCTTCTCCAATAGCGTGATTGCCCGAAGCACAGGCGCTTGTAACACAAAAATTAGGCCCACGCACGCCATAATGAATGGCAATGATACCACTGGCGGCATTAGACATAAGCCGCGGAACACAGAAAGGAGAAACCTTATTCGGGCCTTTTTTCAAAAGTCTTTTGTGCTGCTCTTCAATTTCATTGATACCGCCTATTCCTGTGCCGACAATGACACCGGCACGAAAAATATCTTCTTTGGAAAAGTCAAGACCGCTGTCATCCACAGCCTGCTTTGCCGCAGCCATAGCAAACTGACTAAAGCGGTCCATTCGCTTGCTCTGGCGCTGGTCAACGTATTTGGTTACGTCGAAATTTCTTATCTCGCCTCCGAACTTAACCGGGTATGCACCGGTATCGAATGATTCGATAGTAGAAATGCCGCTTTTACCCTCGCACAGCGCAGCGAAAAGCTCATCAGCGGACTCGGCTAAGGCGGTTACACAACCTAAGCCCGTAATAACAACTCGCCGTTTACTCATACTAAACTTGTTCGCTACTCTTAGCTTTTGGATTGTGCAATATTGACGATGTAGTCAATTGCGGCGCCGACGGTCTGGATCTTCTCGGCCTCCTCGTCCGGAATGCTCATATCAAACTCGTCCTCAAATTCCATTACGAGCTCAACCGTATCCAATGAGTCGGCATTCAAATCGTTAATAAATGAGGTATCACGGGTTATTTCAGCCTTGTCTGCGCCCATCTGCTCACTTATTATCTCGATGACTTTATCCTCAATTGCTTGAACATCTAATTCATCAGCACTCACTTGTTTTCCTCCCTAATTAAAGATTAGGAATTTATTCCGGAAACTTCCGAACAGAGTCCATTAACAACAACTGCCACTAACAGTCAATTATATTTATTGGCGGGTATATTACATACAAAAATAGCCATCTACAAACATTTTTTTATTTTTTTTTACATTGCCATACCGCCGTCCACGCAAAGCACCTGGCCGGTGATATAGCCGGCCTCGTCGCCGGCAAGAAATGCGACCGCTCTGGCAACATCTTCGACTTTACCGAACCGTCGCACCGGAATAATCTGCTTTGCAGCGTCTTTAACCGCATCCGGGAGCACTTCTGTCATTTCGGTCATAATAAATCCCGGTGCGATGCAATTTGCAGTAATATTTTTTTTGCCGACTTCCCGTGCGACCGACTTTGTCATGCCGATAAGCCCGGCCTTGCTGGCCGCATAGTTGCTTGAGCCGGCCTGTCCTATTATTCCCGCAACGGAGCTTAAGTTTATTATCCGGCCGAATTTGTTTCTGACCATTGACCTGATTACAAAGGTAGTTGCTATAAAAGCGGCACGAAGGTTGACATTGATGACCTTGTCAAAATCCTCTTCTTTCATTTGCATCATCAGTTTATCACGAGTAATGCCGGCATTGTTCACTAAGATTCCGATTCCACTGTATTCGGAAGCCAGAGACTCAAGTACCTCCGTAAGCTCTTCCGTATTAGTTATATCCACACATTTAGTTATGACCGTAAAGCCGGCTTCTTTTACAACGTCCTCAAGCGCGCTAAGCTGCTCGGCATTTATATCCAGCCCGGCAACGATACGGCCCTGCTTGAGCAATTCAAGAACAATCGCCCGGCCTATCCCTCGGGCGGCTCCTGTTACAACAGCCAGTCTTTTTTCCGACATCCTTAAAATCTCCAAGTAGAATGCTCAAATAAAATTGATAGATTTAGTAACTAACAAAAAATTGTCACCCTGTGCGAAGCGACGGGTCTGGCTGGCATAATTAAGAGATTCT
>CAZLIO010000662.1:0-1012 GCA_964559025.1 uncultured Pirellulales bacterium
TTTCGATTAATCCTTTTCTGTCAAAAGAAAAAGAAGGGTTCAACTCGTTTGTCTCTAAGCCGGCCGGTGAAGGACTGTCAATATTCTTAGAATTATCTGTCGAAGTGGCTGGTGAGGTCGAACCGGCTACGGGATTTGTTGTTAATGTAGCTGATATTGACAAGAACGTTCGTGAATTCGTAGTGCCGGTTTTTACCGAGCGAATAAAAAAAGATTTTCTTCGGGCCGAACACATTGGTTTCTTTGCAGTGACTGAGCTTCTAAAATCAGCCTGGAGCAGATTGGCTGATAAGTTTGGGTCTGCCCAGTTAAGCAAATTGAGCCTGAAGCTGAATCCTTTCAGGAAGATAGTTATAGATTCGAAAGATTTGGACATGGTTTATTTCGGTGAGAAATTCGAATTTGCAGCAATGCATAAGCTCTGGAACGATGATTTCTCCGAGGAGCAGAATCTCGAGGTTTTCGGAAAATGCGCAAACCCCGCCGGTCACGGCCACAACTATATCGTTGAGGTCACGATAAAAATGCCGGTGCGTAAAAATGATTTCCATATCAGCGATTTTGAAAAAGTAGTTGACAACGAGCTGATAAAACTCGTTGACCATAAGAATTTAAATGCCGACGTTAGCCAGTTCAGCAGAACCAATCCCACCGTTGAAAATATTGCAGCTTTCGCATGGAACAAACTCGTGGGCAAATTCGGCCAGGCGGCTCTTCATTGTGTTACGGTTTGGGAAACCGAAAAGACATACAGCTCGTACTACGGCCCACGCAATAGCGAATAACGTAACTCCAGGACAAAGTGAAACTGAGTTTCGGACTAATACAATTCCAACAATGTTTGATTCTGAATAAAAGGTGATTCGAACAAACAAACACAAACTAACCGGCGGGATATTGCTGTTTACGACATTATTTTTTTTATACAGTCTGGCAAGTCCCGGCAACCTGCCCGGTGACACGGAGATACGCTGGTCGGTTTCCAAGCAAATTCTTCGCAGCGGAACTTTTT
>CAZLIO010000662.1:1022-2586 GCA_964559025.1 uncultured Pirellulales bacterium
ACTTTTTCGCTGGAAGAGGACTTCCAAACACGCAATTGTGCAATTGGTGTGGACGGGAAGCGCTATGCAGTATCCGGCCTTGGGCAGTCGTTTTGTCTGCTGCCTTTCGCCGGGCTTGGTTTCATCTTGGAGAAGGTTACACCGCTCAGTGCCGATGTATCGGATTTGTTAGCACAGTTTCTGGCCTCGGTAATTCTCTTTGGCGGCATGGGGGCAGCAGGGGTCTGGATTTTTTATCACCTGACGCTTTCGCTTGGTTACAGCCGGAGGACATCGCTTATCGCTGCAGCTGTACTGGGTTTTGCTACGATGCACTTTCATTATTCGGTAAATACACAGGAGCAGACACAGATAACCCTGCTGTTGGTCCTGGCAATATGGTTAATGGTCAAGTATTATCAACAACAGCGTTTTGTTTACGTGTGGCTATTCTGCGTGGTGCTGGGGCTTTGTCTTTTGTTCAGGCCGTCATCGGTCTGGGCGGTTCTGCCCATATACCTGGTAGCCCTCGGCGGTGAAGTGTTCACGTCAGAAAAAACATTGCGGGCCAGAAGGGTAAGCAAATGGCTGGCAGCGGGTGTTTGCGGAACGGGCAGTTTCCTTGTGCTTCTGGGTTGGTATAACTATGTCCGGTTTGGCAGTGTTTTTGAAAGCGGCTATGGGCTATCTACAACCACGTCGCTGGGCGGCCACGGGCTGTTTGAAAGCTCACCTTTGCCAACTCTGGCAGCGATGCTGTTCAGTCCGGGAAAGAGCATATTCCTCTACAATCCGGTCCTTTTACTCTTTCCGTTCTGTATCTATGGTTTTTACCATCGTCATAAGGTAGTGGCTCTGGCCATTACAGCCGCGATTATAAGCAATCTTGTGTTCCACAGCTTTTTCACAGCCTGGGCCGGCGATTATGCCTGGTCAATCAGATATCAAGTGCCGCTGCTGCCGTTCTTAATTTTGCCGATGGTGGTTTTGTTCGGCAGAGGAGTGAAAACTACGGCAAAAATTTTAATCATAACACTGATATCAATAAGCTGCGTTATACAGTTGGCCTCAGTAGCATACAATTTCAATCTTGAGTTCATCCAAAATCCTAATCATCACGTAATTGCTGATAATTACGTTTGGGACTGGTCGCAGTCTCATTTGCGGAAGCGATTTGAAAATATTATCGGACACATAACCGGTAACCGCACCTTTAGCTCTGTGAAGGTAATGAATGAAGAGCCGACGCTGCTGAAGTTCAATCGGACTAAGCAGGAGGTACAAACCGCCTATTGTGTAAATTTCTTCCCCTTTAAGGCAAAGAGTACGTTGAATTCGCAGAGGCTGTTTTATCCGCTATTGTGTCTCTGGCTTGCTTTGTTAGTGCTTTTTTGGGTGGCGGCGTTCAAACTAATTCGGTTCTTCATAAGATTGAAGACAGATAACAGAGAACAGATGACGCGGGGTGGTACGCCTGAGAGGAAATCAGGAAAAGACAAAATTATCATTATATTCTAATAACCCGATAATCCGATAACCTAATAACCTGATAATCCGATAACCTAAAGCTATGTTCTTTATTTGC
>CAZLIO010000663.1:0-1968 GCA_964559025.1 uncultured Pirellulales bacterium
ATAGTTTTGGGCGGCAATGTGATCGGAACAGGAGGCTTTGGAATCCTTGATGCCGGCGACACGATAACCTTTGAAAATGCCGTTACAGCCGATGGTACAGGCCCCAATGCCAATCAGATTTTAAGTGCTGGTGGGGACGGCAAACTTTATGCGTATGACTCAGTGCACAAGACAAGCACAGGCGACCTGAATATGTTTGGCGGTTATAACGGCCCACTCGGTGGTAGTCCTTATGGATACTCCGTATGGACCAAAGACGTGACTGTTGATGAAGGCGGATTGACCCTTCAAGGTGCTGCCTACGTTAAACTCGAAGGAAGTATTTACTCTAAAGGCAGAATGGAGCTGACTTCTAATATTGACGGAGATACGAGCCAGGGCCACCTGTTGCACACCACAGGAACCATCCAAAGTCTCGACGGCGATGTCGAGCTAACGGCGAAAAATATTGCGATAACTCTCGACGGCGGTCCCGATATGCCGGATGCTTATGTTAAAGCCGGTGGTGATATTTTGCTCAATGACAGCACCTATATTGTAGGTGACAGAAAGCTCGCTGCCGGCGATGACGTAGTTTTAGCGGGCGGCAAGTACCTGAGTCACTGGGGAGCAGCCGGCGCTTTAACTGTGGAAGCAGGCGACGACATAATTTTCGGTGTAGCTAATGTTACTGACCACGAAAATACTCCTACAGTTGGCTCTGCCGGCAATGTTACAGCAAACGGAAACCTGATATTGGATGCCGGGGATGATATTTACGCACATGGCTTGCTTGAAACCGTGGAGGACTCAGGTGGGAATATCACGGCTACTGCAGTTGACAATATCAACCTTTATGCTACGCCAACATCGGCAGATGCAGACGGAACACTTATCTTGACCGCTAACAGCGATGATGGTTTAGACGGCGATTTGATTGTTGATGGTGCCCTTTACGGCAATATGCAGCTTTCCGGTGTAAATGTTACTGTTTACGGAGATGTTGTGTCTGATGGCACTTTAAATGTCAGCGCCGATGAAAACATCGAGCTCAGAGAAAACGTTTCATCGGTCGGTGAGATGACGATGGATGCCGGTGACGAAATCATAATCGGCGAGGCTTATGCCGATGATGGCAATGTAACTGCTAACAATAATATAAGGATATGGGCCGGCGATGACTGGAATGACGATGTCATAGTCTACGGTAAACTTTCCACGACCGACGGCGGCAATATAGATGTTCAAGCAGGTGACGACATTAACATTTATGGCACCTATAACGGCCCGGTATATGAAAGTGTGGATGCTGACGGAGCACTAACCATGTCCTCGAACACTTCCGGAAGTGGTTTCCTTGGTGGGGACTTGTATATTGCCGGAGATACTATCGCCGACAGCATGCAGCTTGAAGCTGGTTCAGGAGGGCCAGCTGATTATAGTGACAGTCGTGTGCAGGTTGATGGATTATTGCAAACAACCGGCGGCAATATGGTCGTTAGAGCACATCACGATATCTTGCTCGGCGGCTACGTAGATTCAGCCGGTGACCTCGAACTGAATGCCGACAGTCACGATTATCACGAGTATCCTAACCCACATATCTATGGTGGCGATGTTGATGTCGTGGGTACCGTGGATGCCGTTGGTACTATAGATATGTATGGCAATAACATTACGCTCCAGGATGCCGTCACATCAGGCGGTAATATGACCCTGACTGCTGATACAAGTAGTGATTTTAAAGACGAGCTCCCTGAAGGCGATGTAGTAGCGATGGGCAACCTCATTTCGACCGGTGGCAGTATCGAGATTTATTCTTCGGATGATACCACATATCTCGGCGGTGACAAGATTCAAGCATACGGTAATATCCTGCTGAATAACAACACAGAATTTATCAGCGATGTTGACCAGAAGGTGGATGCTCAAACCGGCGGCATTACTGCTAATGGCTCGTTATGGAAGAACTCCCTGTGGGGCAGCCTG
>CAZLIO010000663.1:1978-2583 GCA_964559025.1 uncultured Pirellulales bacterium
TGCCGGTGACGTAAGCCTTGCTGATTACGTAATGGCTGATGCCGGTGGAGTATCAATTATCTCAGAGAACGGCACGATATTTACACCTGATGAAAATGGCGATCCGACTGACACTCTTAATGTTCCAATAAGCGGGTATTCCGACCAGGCTGAGGGTATCGGTGTTGAGCTTCCTCTCGACCCGGACAGAAAGGCGGCAATCGTGATTATAAGCAAGGAAGACTTGAAGTTAGGCGATGGCGCCGTACTTACAGCTTCTGGAACGTATTACACTTCTGAAGAATTCGACCTTACAGGCATTGACAACTGGGAGGCCTTTGACATCTACAGAGCGAGCCTGGAGGCTAAGTTTGGCACCTCTTATATTGAAGAACTCCAGCAAGGCTTCGAAGATTATCTTGGATATAGCTTAGACGATTTGCAAATGGAATTCCCTGATTTTAAAGAACTTCTTGAAGGATATTTAGACAGTATTGGAGGTATAACATTATATGCCGATGACCGTGCGGCTGTTGGTTTGCTTGACGAATCGGCGATTATCGGTGATGTTCTCAGGGACGAAGGCGAACCTATCGATGTCGCAATCTATCTGGCGAGTACAGAAG
>CAZLIO010000664.1:0-2582 GCA_964559025.1 uncultured Pirellulales bacterium
GGCCGAAGCAGTTCCGGCCGAAGCAGTTACAGCCGAACCAGTTATTCGTCAAGTCGTGGCTATACGAGCAGTAGAGGTAGTTCCAGGCCCGGCTCATCATCATCGGTTATGATTGGGCCCAGCGAACAACCGGTTGTGCTTATCCCGGAGCCAAACCGCAAGTGGATTATTGCAAGGGCGTCGGCCGAAGATATGAAGCAGATTAGCGAGTGGATAGAAAAACTTGACCACGAGGAACCGGTCAAAGCAGAACACGAAACAGTTTCAATCACGTATGCCGATGTCAGTGAAGTGGCGGACCGTCTTAACGAGGCGATGCAGCAGATGCCGGGCTCAGAATTACAGGCGAGCGTTCTTATTCAGCCGTTAGCGCAGGCAAGACAGATTGTTATCTTCGGCAGGGCGGATATGCGCGAAATGGTTAAGAAGCTTATTGCAGAGATAGATATTCCTACGGGTCTGTTCCAGACGGAGCATTTCAAGTTAAAATACGCCGACCCCGACGAAGTCAAGGAAAAGTTAGAGGAGCTTTATAGCGCAACCACGCCCGGCTCCGGGAGCAGATACACTTCTGTATATTACTTTGGTAGCTCTCGTGGGAGCAGCGCAATGTCGGCCGAAACAGTGAGAGTAATATCGTATGTTACGCGCAAGCAGGTTACCGTGATTGCCTCGGCTGAGAATATGGAAAAAGTAAGACAGCAAATAAAAGAATGGGATGTCGCGATACCTGTGGATGAGCTCAAGCCCAGAATAATTGAGCTGCATAACTCCGACCCGGTGCAGATGGTCGAGCTGCTAAAGACGCTTTTTACCGAAGAAGGCGGCGGAGGTATGTCAATCTTCGATATTTTATTTGGCGGAGGTACTGAGGAAAAGCAGAAAATTGTCGGGCCGCTCTACGGCCAATTGACCTTCGAAGAGGTTCCGGGGACAAAGAAGATAATCGTAATAAGCAAGATTCCCGAGGCATACGATGTCATTGAGCAATTGATACTCGACCTTGACAGAGAGGAGATGGGCGAGATCCCCAAAGTCATAGAGCTCAAGTACGCAGACCCCGAAGACCTGAGCGAACGTCTAAATGCGATGTTCGTCGAAGCGGGCCAAACGGCCCCGATTCGACTCACTGCGCAAGGACTAAGCGCATCGTCGGAGATGGATGACTCTTCGACCACCCAGAGCACCACCCAGAGCACCCAGAGCTCGAACAGTAGCCAGTCGGGCAGTAGCACTTATACGCCGCCCTGGTCAGGATCCGGTGCTCGCAGCAGTATCAATGAGGAGCTGCCGATAAGCAACGTCATAGGCAGGATTCGCTTCGTGCCGGAGCCACATACCAAGTCGATTATGACCCTCGCTCCGCCGGAGTTCATGGACGAGATAGAAGAACTAATCGCACAACTGGACGTTCCGGGCAAGCAGGTGATGATAGAGGCGATAATTGTGGAGGTTGAGCACACTAAAGTAACTTCTCTCGGTGTCGAGCTGTCAATGAATCCGGCTGCGTTCGGCTCATCAGGCGAAAATGCACTTACCGCGCTGGCCAATATTACACATATTGGAACTCACGGCTCATCTTCCGGTATAATATCGCCCAGTGGTGTGGGAGGGAACACACTGTTTGGAGCCACAGGAACGTCAGGTACATTGCTCGGCGTTGGAACAGATGTCTATGCCTTGCTTGATTTCCTCATCAAGACAACCGACGCCAAGATTCTGAATCAGCAGACAATCTGGACAAAGGACAACGAAGAAGCAAGTTTCTTCAAGGGCAGTGAAGTTCCATTTCTGGGCAGCATAACCCAAGCAGTCAACGTAGGCACTCAGCAGTCTATTACTTACGAGCCGGTAGGTATGGAACTGCGGGCCCGGCCAAGTATTACTCCCGAAGATAAAGTCGATATGATTGTCAATGTCCAGATCTCCCAGCTTACCGCAGAGCGTGAGCAAAACGTTCCCATTAGGAGCCAGATGAATACCACGACTAATATGATAGTACAGAACAACCAGACACTGTTGCTCGGTGGTATTCTGTTCCAGAAGGACAGCAAAGTCGAACGCAAGCTTCCGGGATTCGGCGATTTGCCTTTGGTCGGGGGTCTGTTCCGACACAACTCGGTCATTCAGACAAACAGCGAGCTGCTTGTGTTTATGACACCGCACGTGGTAGATGAATCTACTGAGGAGCTTCCCGAAGCCGTAACAGAGAAAAAGAAAATACTCGAAAACGTCCGGATACAATTAGAAGCCGTGTTGGAGGTTATTGGATAGGAAATTCCGTGAGTTTTCACGGATAAGATTCTCCGACGTGTGCTAAGTCTGCGCACCGGGCAAACGTTTTCGTTTAAGGTTATCGACGCTCGTATCGATGCTCGGCCTGGAAACTCGAAGCTCGTTAATTCCATGTGGCATCCGGCTTGCAGCCTCCAGTTTCGATACCAGCTTCGACAACGTCAAACGGTGCGGTTGTTCAGGGGTCTGCGGTAACAATTCAAGTGCGGATTTTCCACATCCTTTTCGAATGGTGCTGCAAAAACCTTTTGACAGAACAGCACCTTATAGAGCATAATTCCAAAGTA
>CAZLIO010000665.1:0-730 GCA_964559025.1 uncultured Pirellulales bacterium
GTTTCGTGTTTCGGATTTCGAATTTCTTCTTGTCTTTTTCCATTCAGCTTTTGCTCAGTATGGTTACAACCATAGTCCCCCACCTACGTCGCTCTATTACTCTAAATTCTCCATATCGCTCTAACAAAGATACGTTTTGGTCGGTCCTGACAACGACAATTCCGTCACCGGCCACCTGCTCACCCAACAAATCCATCAAACCGCTCAAAGCCGAACTGCTCTGCACATCCTTTGTATCAGCATAGGGCGGGTCAACAAAGACAAGGCCATACTTTTCCCGGCCGGAATCAACCAGTGCTCCAATCTTAAATGCGTTGGCCCTTATAACTTTCGACTCTTTAACAAAGCCGGCTTTTTCTATGTTCTTATTTAGAACCGAAATAATCTTCGCGTCCTGCTCAACGAAAGTAACAAACTCCGCCCCCCTGCTCAATGCTTCAAGACCCAGGGAGCCGACGCCGCAGAATAAATCGGCTGCTACTGCACCGCCCGGCAAGTCATATTTATAAAGAACGCTGAAAAGCGATTCCTTAACTCGGTCCGTAATCGGCCGGGACTCTTGCGTCTTCGGGCCAAGTAATTTCATACCTCGTTTTGTGCCTGCTATGATTCGAATTTTAGGACTCCCACTGCCAGATACAAAACGTTTCTAAGCTTAAATAGTTATCTCCGATAATTTTTCCGTTACATTGATCATAAACAATATATGCGCTTTCTCAAAACAGAGCCG
>CAZLIO010000665.1:740-1439 GCA_964559025.1 uncultured Pirellulales bacterium
CTAACGTAATGTAGCGTAAACTGCCATCCACGGAACAAGGGATTTTATCAGCAAAGCCTTCTGGCGTCCATCTCATAATCATCAAAGCAAAAGCTCACTGATTTGAACGGCACACTTGCGAAACTTATCGGCGGGTAACGTCACGGTCTGCCATTTCGGACTGCGGCGTTTCATAAACGAACGATACTTGTCTAATTTTACGGTAAAAAATATATACCTGTCTGTATCAAAATCAAAGACATCCCTGCCGTCAAAATCAACGTCGATGTTCTCTATCTTATAGACGAAGACTAAGACAGCCTGATAACCCGCACCAAAAACCTGCTGCCATTTTACCAGGCCATCGACGTCCTCGGCTGTAACCCAGCATTCAAAGCCCGCTAATTTTGCTAAGCTGGCACCCTTGAACTTCCTGCCCTTTACCTCAGCAATTATTATTTGTCCGGTGGCCGGATATACCAAAAAATCGAAGCTCTTGACCTTGCAATGTGCAAAGGCCGCACGCTTGTGCTCATCTACCGCAATGTATTGAATCCGATTGTCAATCAACCAATTCTGAAAGGCCCGCTCATAGTGATTTCCAAAAGAGTCCTTCATCTCAGCCCAGTCCTTCTCGCCGCCCGCAGGTCGGGACATTATAGTCGCTCATCAAGGCATTTCAGCTTCAAATGCTATTTGTCGGCCCTGAACAAAAGCGGA
>CAZLIO010000665.1:1449-2580 GCA_964559025.1 uncultured Pirellulales bacterium
TGTCATTTCGACCGAGCGAAGCGAGTGGAGAAATCTGTCAAAATAGTCAATATCCATTTTTATCATAGTCGCTCTATTTATGAAATACTGTACTAATCGCCGCCTGCTGGCCGGGACATCATAGTCGCTTATCAAGACGCTTCGTCTTAAAATGCTATTTGTCGGCCCTGAACAAAAGCGGAACCAATTCATTCAAGTATCGCCTCCACAGGCGCCATTCGTGCCCGCCGTCTGTAATGTGGGTGACGTGCTTGATATTGTCGGCCTTCAATCGCTCGATGAGCTTCTGGTTTGCCTCGAAAAGGAAGTCCTTCCTGCCGCAGCCTATCCACAGCAGATTAAGCTTCTCGTTGCTCTCCTTCACTTTGGTCAGCAGATTATCAAGTCTTTGGTCTCTCGGCACAGTCGAGCTAAAAGCACCTACCCACCCGAAAAGCTCAGGATTGCCTAATCCGACAGTTAGTGACTGCCCGCCGCCCATCGATAGTCCAACGACAGCCCGGTCTTTTTGATTACTGCTGACGTGATAGCGTTCCTGGACAAAAGGAATTACGTCCTCAATCAGGTCTCTCTCAAAGGCTCCATAGTTTCCTATACTTCGCATATCGGGCGGCGCCGAAGGCGTATGCCCGTACGGCATAACAATGACCAGCGGCCTGGCCTTATTCCCGGCAAGCAGATTATCCACTATTAGATTGGCCCGGCCAACCACGGTCCACGCATCCTCGGTGTCACCCATGCCGTGCAGCAGATAAAGAACGGGGTATCGAACATTTTCACTCGTCTCGTAGCCGGGCGGCGTATAGACATAAAGCCCGCGAGTCACACCGAGTGACTCCGACTGGTACTTGTGCACGTGAACTGTGCCGTGAGCAACCTGCTGCTCCTGAAAGAACATCGGCTCTTTGCCGGGTACCTCGAGGAGGTTCTTTGAGTTCCTGAGCCAAACCTTCAGCCATGAATTGGCAGGATCCACTATCGGCAGGTCGTCCACCACGAAATTGTATTCATAAATCTCCGGCTCAGCCGGCCCCAAAGTCACGCTCCACACCCCCGTTCCGCTTCTGGTCATAGGCCGGAGTCCCTGTACAAACTGAACTCTCACACCCACACGCTTGGCATTCGGAGCAT
>CAZLIO010000666.1:0-2570 GCA_964559025.1 uncultured Pirellulales bacterium
ACTATCCTAAAACAGCACTTCAGAAAGGTAATAGTAGGGCGGATTGAGGGTTGTGTCAATTTTTTTTGATATAAGGTGTTGATGGGTGCACATTCAACTTTCCGCATGATTAGCATAGAATAACGAGCCACCAAAAGCTTTAGGTTAGTGGGGCAATTTCAATGTTTGCTGAGCAAACTGATAACAAAATAAATATCCATAAGAAGGGCCGGTTAAGACACCTTGTTGGGATAGTAGCTTGTTTTATCTTACTAATACTGGTTATTCTTGTCATAGCTAAGGTCTGGCTTGTTCCCGGAATAATCCGAAGGGAAGTAAAAAAGGTATTATCAAAATTCTGCGAAGGGTCGGTTGAAATTGAGAGCGTTGAAGCGAGTCTATCCGGGCAGGTCTATCTTGGGGGAATTAGATTTTATGATGAGTTAAAACGTAAGTGGCTGCTGGTTGAGAAGGTAAAGGCCGACCTGGCTTATTGGCCGGGCTTAAGTCCCGTGATAACGGAAATAGAGATTGATGGAGTGGACCTGGAAATATCGGTTGCCGACGGTAAAATTTCCCTGCCAGTGCGTTTGTCCGGGCGGTCTGTTAGTCCGAACAAGAAAACTGACCTTCCTAAACTCACTATTACCAAAGTTGCAATCACTGTTGTAGATAGCCAAGGTTCAGAGACCGTTTACGACAATTTTGCTTTGTCGGCTTTCAGGAAGGATGGTATTTACGAATTTTTATTAAACCGGACGAGTGCTGAAAGTTCGGAAGTCTTTGTCGCTGGCGGCAGAGTCAACCTTGAGAACCTGAACTTAGACGCTACCCTGCAAATAAATCATCAATTTACAAAATCAGAAATGATTACCGCTTTGACCGCCTTGAATATGACTGGGGTGTCGGGCGAAGGTAGTGTTGCGGCGGATTTGTCAATTAAGGGTTGCGTAGAGAAACCTAAGGAATTGCAACCGACAGGCACGATCTTACTCAAGGACTGGATTATAGAGCAGGAGGATGGAAAAGTTCTAAATAAATTCCACACCAAAATCCATGTACATAAACAGGGTGCATTGCTTGAGGATTTGAACATCATCGATGCTAATGGTGTGGAATGGTTCAGCGCCAAAACATCACAACTAACTTTTGAAAACTGGCCCGGCTTAAGGCCGGTCTTGAATGAGATAGAAACAGAAGGGCTTGCATTGCAGGGGCGCCTGGTTGACGGGAAGCTTCGCCTTCCTGTGGAGTTATCACCTAACAAAACTGTCGGGTCGAAGAGCGATTACTTCGACTTTAAGAAACTTGTGGTCAGAAATGCGTCTTTTGGTTTAGCCGACCGCCAAGGTTCGAAAATAGATTGTGACTATTTATCGCTGCAGCCTGCCGGGCAGGAGGGCTTCTATGATATTGTACTGACTTCCAAAGGGCCCGGGGAACGGGGCAGAATCTCTCTGAAAGGTGCTGTAAATCCGGCGAGTTCGGAGGCCGGGCTTACGTTGGAAATGGACCATACAGCCCAAAAGCAGGAGACGGCCGTTGTTTTTGCAGCATTGGGTATGCCCCATGCCTCAGCCGAGGGCAAAGTGGCTGCCGATTTGAAAATAGACGGTCATTTGAATAAGCTGTCAGAACTGCAGTTGAAAGGGAACGCTAAATTCGATGAGTTTGTTCTGTTTATTAAAGATAAAGTTTTTGCGAATAACCTGGTTACGACGGCCAAGCTTGACGGCCAGCGTCTGAGTTTCGATTGGTTCACTGCCGTTGTGTGTAGCGGCCCTGTAGTGGGTTCGATACATGTCGAATCCGAGAAAAACCGGCCCATAAAATTAGGTGGTCAGTTTTTGGCTCAGAAGATGGACTTTGTGGAGTTGACGTCTATCTTAGGGGAGCCCGGTAAAAAAGCGACGAAAGGCTCAGTTACTTTGGGTTACAACTTTAGCGCCGAAGGTAGTGACATGAAAAGCCTGAGCGGTAATGGGGAGGTTTTCTTTGAAGATGCTGATATCACCGTCTTACCAGTAATTCCGTATGTATTTAGTAGTATAGGGCTGGCAAAGCTTGACCCGTTGAGGATGGCTGATGTGGAGTGCAAGTTTAGTATGGCCGGTCCTGTCGTGAAAATCCAAAGTGCCCATGTAGCCAGTCCTTACGCGGCAATCGTAGCCGAGCCCGGCGGGACGATAAACCTGCAGACCAAGCGAATTGAAATGTATGTAAATGCCGTGCCTCTACGACAAATCGAGTCGATTATCAAGAAGTTACCGGTTCTGGATATATTTTTAAACTTGAAGGATAAGCTCACACGTCTTTATATTAGAGGAAATTGGTCAGACCCTCCGACGAAACTAATAACAAAAAGGCCTATAGAAGATATCAAAGATGGTACTGTTGGCTTTCTACAAGATGTGGTAAAAAACGGTGGTCACATCAGCCAGGCTATGCTGAAGGGATTTGGAGTATTATTCAAAGCCAAGGACAAAAGTAACAAGAACAAGAACTGAGGCGGTCGATAATGCCTGACAAGCGGACACACAGAGGGCCTCATCCGGCCGATGAAAAGCTGTTTGCCGCCGGTGCAATTTCCA
>CAZLIO010000667.1:0-2570 GCA_964559025.1 uncultured Pirellulales bacterium
GGCTCCGCATATAGGATTTGTTGCGGCGCCATGCCGAAACATATCAGGAGAAGGAGGCCGAAAATTCGAATCATATCACTCTGATTTCTACAATCTACTGAACTCAAGGAGCTGACGTTTGGTTCTCTTATCACTTCAATATCCTCGATATGGCCGAGAGCGGAAGTTCGGCGCTTTTAATATTATTACTGTATTAATTGCTGTTTTTGGATTTTAACTTCTTTTATCCAGCAATAGATGATTGGCACGACAAATATACTTATCAGAACGACCAACATTCCTCCGAATGAGGGTATCGCCATAGGGACCAAAATATCGGAGCCTCGGCCGGTGGAGGTAAGGACCGGGATGAGGGCAAGTATAGTAGTTGCAGAAGTCATCAGACAGGGTCGGACCCGCCGCTGTGCTGCAATGATTGTTGCTTCGTGAATTGCCGGAATTGACGCAGGGCGGCGCTCGGCGAAAACCTGGTTCAAGTATGTGGACTGAATCACGCCGTTGTCGGATGCGATGCCAAACAAGGCGAGGAATCCAACCCAAATCGCCACACTCAGATTGATGGGATGTACTTGGAAAAGTTCCCGCATATTGACTCCAAAGATGCTGAAGTTAAGGAACCACCCCTGCGAGTAAAGCCATATCATCAAGAAGCCGCCAGCCCAGGCAACAAGTATTCCAGAAAACACCAGCAAGCTGGTTGATACGGATTTGAACTGGAAATAGAGAATCATAAATATGATAAAAAGAGTAAGCGGCACGACTATCGAAAGGGTTTTCTGGGCGCGAACCTGATTTTCATAGCTGCCGGCAAATGTATAACTTACACCTTTCGGTATAACAAATTCGCCGCTCACAACCTTAGCCTTTAGATACTGCTTACAGTCTTCAACCACATCGACCTCGGCGTGGCCGGGTTTCATATCAAAGAGAACATAGCCAGTAAGAAATGTGTCTTCGCTCTTTATGGCCTGAGGACCACGCACGTAGCGAATTTCCGACAATTGGATTAGTGGTATCTGTGCCCCATCGGCTGATGGAACTAAAATCTTACCTAACGATTCAATCTGGTCCCGCAATTCGCGCACATACCTGACTCTCACGCCATATCGCTCCCGCCCCTCAACCGTTGTCGTAATGCGCCTGCCGCCTATTGCAACTTCAATAACATCCTGTATCTGCCGAATCTTTATCCCATATCTGGCAATGGCGTCACGGTCTATATCAATCTCAATGTACGGCTTGCCGACGATCCGGTCGGCTATTACAGCAGCCGGTTCCACACTCGGAACTTCCTTGAGAAGACGCTCAATCTCCAGCCCGACCTGTTCAATTGTATCTAAGTCCGGTCCTTTGACTTTTACACCCATCGGCGCCCGCATACCGCTCTGGAGCATTACTATTCGAGTAGCAATCGGCTGGAGTTTCGGCGCGGAGGTCGTGCCCGGTATCTGACCGGCCTTTACAATCTCATCCCAGATGTCATCCGGGTTCTTAATCTTGTCTCGCCATTGCCTGAACGGCCGTCCACGACGGTCGGGTATAAGCTGACCATTTTCATCACGAATAAATGTCGCCGTCTTTTTGTCATACCGGAAGCGAACACGGTGCCCATCTTTGTCGGTAATATACTCAGGCTTATAATTGATAACTGTTTCGACCATAGAAATTGGTGCAGGGTCAAGGGGGGACTCCACCCGGCCAATTTTGCCCACTACCGACTCAATTTCAGGAATTGAGTTAAATGCTATGTCCTGCTTTTGTAAGATGTCCAGGCACTCCCCGATAGAGGCATGGGGCATAGTTGTTGGCATATACAAAAAGGAGCCCTCATCCAAAGGAGGCATAAATTCCTTACCGAGGCCGGGAAAGCTTTGCACGCCGGCATACCACAATCCGTTCGACCTCAATCCCTCCGGAACAAAGAAAAAGACCCTCCCAAATCCAAGCCACACCATCAAACCTATGACCACGAATGCACCCGGAATCGATAAAAACGCTATCTTATGTCGAAGGCACCATCCTAAAATGCCGGGATAGAACTTCTGGAAAAGCCGGAAAAACAACAGCAGCCCGCCGATTAACAATGCCACAAACACCAGGTTTCGCACCATACCTCTGTCCGAGCCCAACGGCAGCCAGTGATTGGTAAGTATAATTCCAACCAGAACAACTGCTGCGCCATTGGCAATCAGGGGCAGCAAACTATTCATTCTTTTGGGAACGTAGTCTCTTGAGAGATGGTAAAGTGCAATTGCGCCGATAAGAGCACCTATCCACCAGGTAAGCCAGAAAGCTCCTATAACGGCAGCGACAATTAATATTGCCCCCAATACGTATCGTTTCGCCCTTTTGAGAGCAGCTTTTCTTGTAAAGAGGATATGGGCGGCCGGCGGAATTATGGTCAAGGCCACTATCACCGAAGCTATCAGCGCAAAGGTCTTGGTAAACGCCAGGGGCTTAAAGAGCTTTCCTTCGGCCCCCGTCATCGTAAAGACCGGCAAGAAGCTGACCACCGTAGTTGAAACCGCCGTCAAAACTGCACCGCCAACCTCGCTGGCTGCCTTGAAAAC
>CAZLIO010000668.1:0-2566 GCA_964559025.1 uncultured Pirellulales bacterium
GTTTGCCGCATTTGAGACACATTTTGTAGATGAAATGGGGAGAGTTGCGCAAGGAAGCCATCCGCTCATCGATATCCGGGCAGGTACATTTGTCCAGCGTACATCTACATTTGCCGCATTCCATCACTTGTCTCCTTTACTGATACTGAGAAGATGCTGGAGTGCGTCAGCGAAGTCGAAGGATTGATGTTGATAATCCTCTTAGGAAAACTCAATGAAGCTGCGAAAATTATTTCTGGTGTTGTTAATTAGTTCGATATATCCGGCAGATGTAAGTGGCCGGAATCCGCTCAAGGCGGAGCAAGGAAGAGAAATCCAAAACATTACAGTAGAGTTAGATTTATCTTATGATTTCTCCGTGCCCGGAGAAACTTTCAGGATAAGTTTCACTGTCATACTCCCACAGACTATACCGGGTAAACAGAAGATTTTGAGCATAAAGTACTCCCCGAAACCATCAAGATTTTTCCACGAAAATGGAAACCGCTACGCCGAGTTTGTCTTTGTCAAGCCTGAGAGGCGAATGAAAGTAGAAATAATTATCAGGGCCGAGCTGCTCAGATATGACCTGCTCACCGCGAGAGAAAAACGCGAACAAGACCTTTTCGAAGGCCCCGGGTTCGAGGACTTTCTAAGGCAGGAAAAGTATATAGATAAAGACGACCGGCAAATACAAGAAATCGCAGAAAGCATAGAAGGTCAAACAGAAATAGGCATAGTGAAAAACATATATAACTACGTCATTGATAATTTGGAGTACACCCTCCACGGGAAAAAAGACTGGGGTGCAGTCAAAGCTCTCCAGCAGAAAAAGGGTGATTGTACCGAGTACGCTGACCTTTTCGTTTCTATATGCAGGGCAAAGAACATTCCTGCCAGGGTCGTTACAGGCTACACGGTGCGATTCGATACCGAATCATCAAAACACAATTGGGCGGAGGTCTATCTGCAAAAGTACGGCTGGGTTCCTTTTGATCCGAGCGGCGGCGATGTAGCAAACTTCATATTCCGAAACAGAGCATTTGACAGAATGAGACCGGTTTACCTCTATCTTACTAACATCCGCAACGATGAAGTACTTGGTAACTATCATTTTGCCAGATATACATACTGGGGCGATAGAGCCAGATTAACAGACTCAATTGAATTCAAGCAACCTTCCCCGCCCTTTCAAAAGACCCGCTGACATTTACCGCGTCAAACATTGAAACAATATTCTCCGGAGGGACATTTGACAGAATATTGTGCACCTGCTGGAAAACGAAGCCCCCACCGGCTCTGAGTATCTTCACCTGCTGCCTGACGTGTTCAGCGACTTGCTCCGGCGTACCGTTAGGCAGGACATCTCTGGTATCGCACCCGCCGCCCCAGAAGGTCAGCTCTCTGCCGAACTCCGCCTTAAGCTCCACGGCATTCATTCCTGAGCAGCTAATCTGGACCGGGTTAATGGCATCAAGGCCGGCTTCGATTAAGTGACCAAGCAATTCACGGACCCCTCCACAGCAGTGAAGCATGACCTTCACATCAGCGAGCTCTTTTGCGCGGTTCCATAGTAACTTATGACGCGGCTTGAAAAACTCGCAATACATCTGCGGCGACATCATCGGCCCTGTTTGCATCCCGAGATCGTCTCCAAAAAGAATAATATCGATATATTCACCGACGGTTCCTAAGAATCGCTCGAGGTTGGCCAGATGAATTTCAACTAATTTATCGAGGAAACGGTGGGCCCGCTGCGGCTCACCGGCCAGAAGCATCATGAACTGGTCGTTACGGTAAAGAAACTGGCCGATTTCAAACAGATTGCCCCCGAACAAACCGATGATGGCGCGGTCGGTTTTTTTCCGCAATTGCCTCGCACCTTCGGAAAGCGCCCGGCTATCAATTGGACCGGGCGGACTGGCGACGGCGGTCCACATCGATTCTGCAAGGGCGTCATGAATAGCTTGCGGCTCATCGCCTCCATCAAGAAAAGGAAAATAGGTCTGCTCGAAATAAAGTGCCCCATCCGGCATGTGGGCGAAGACTTCGCCGTTTTCTGACCGAATTACCCAGCGTCCCTCCTCCCGTTCAAGCTGCGTCCAGGCGGGTACAAAACATGGTGTCCCGTCCGGTAAGGTCCACGGCGACCATGATTTCTCGTCTAATGCAAATCCCCGCCCCAGCTCGATGGTGTCCACCCCGAATCTATCCAGCACGTCCTCATCGACAATAGCCAACTGCTGAATGACGTCATAAACTCTAATCGGCTTGGCCGACAGGCCCAGATACTTTCGCAGCTTCGGATACGTTATGGCCGCAATGCCCGAAGACCTGTGCCCGGAAAAGTCAACCGGAACACGCTCGGTTTGTCGATGCTCCAACGCCGCTAAAACTCTTTCTCGTGAGGTAATATTCATATTTCTATTTTCCGGAAAGTGGAATTCGCAAAGTAACAATTTTGTAAGCGGCCATATCTATAGGCCCGCTCATTTACTGTCAGAATTTTCACAGGTTAGAGTTCTGATATTTTATTGCTCTGTTGAAAACGTGGACTGTCATTCTGAGGCGAAGCCGAAGAATCTCA
>CAZLIO010000669.1:0-2556 GCA_964559025.1 uncultured Pirellulales bacterium
CAGGCCCTATCCCGATTTCTGATTTGTGGTCCTGTATCCTCTTACATACCGCGTGAATCCGCGCCAAGGGCTACGGTCCGAATATCGAGACTTGGGAACAGACCGACGAGACGAAACAGGACGCATGAACTTTTTAGCAGTTGTGCCCGGATCGCAAAACTGCTCCTTTGTCATCTATGTTGCCTGGGATTTCCCTTATGACAATGTATATCTTTGCTTAGCTGCGTTGCTATACTATCAAATGAATATCAAATGCGCGGCATTAATCTTCCTCCGATTAGAAGGGAATACAATCTCATTTTTCGCCCCAAATAGTCGCTGCAATATAGGGTTCTGGAGACTGTTTATCACAAAAATAGTAAACAAAAATAATTTTCCCGTCCGGACGTTGGACAGACCGAACATATCCAAGGTCTCTGCCAGCGCCGTCATCACGCAGGTGTATGGGATTGCTCCACGTTTTCGCATCATCGCTGCTTATCTGTGCGCGAATTCCGTATGGTTCGGCGCGATACCCATATGATAGGCAAAGTCTGCCATCGGCGAGTCGTATCAAACTTGGTGGATTGCCTTCACCTAGATCAGATGCTGGTTTGCTAAAGAAGCGCCAGTTCCTTCCATTGTTTTCGGAAATGTATATCTCTATCCATCTTCTATTACCTTCACGTCGGCGAACTGCGGTGAGGAGGGTCGTTTTCGACAGACGAGCAGTCGAGGGCATAATTGAAAACCCTTTCGGCTCAGGTGCAATCCATGAGACAAAATTCCAGCTTTTACCTCCATTATACGTCCTCGCAAAAAATGGACGCCCCTCCCGGCCGTTCTTCTTTGCTGCCGTTAAGAATAACATGCAGTCGAGCTTGTCATTAACTATATAGTCTGTTCGCGCTGCTATCCCATCTATATTTTGTACTTTGAGAATATACGGGCCATTCCAATTTTTACCTCTATCATAAGAATAGTAAAACAAAGATGGCCCCACGTTATTATCTAACATTCGGAGGGTCATCGTAAAATCGGGGTGAGTAAATTCTACTCCTCCCGGGCAATCAACCGGCGTTTTGGGGATCAAGTGTGGCGGCCGCGTGCCATGTAACGCTGCACCATAAGGAATGATAACACCCTTTTCAGCAGGGTTCTCGACAGACCATGTTTCGCCGCCATCTAAGCTTCGTGCAAAGAGATGTTCTTCCGGCCGCTCACGGTCAATCGCATGGCGGCTCGGCCCCAAATCTTTATAATGTCCACGGCTAAAACCAACCAAGATTTCGTTTCCCCAAGACCAGATTCCATGATTGGCCGGCCAACCACAAAAAAGACGTTTCTCTTGATAAACGGTAATGTGTCTAATTCCCTTTGGATTACCTGCATGCAAACCATTCGAAATGAAAAAGATTGAAATAGCCACGAACGTAGAAATTTTTGCTTTCATAATTATCTTAACGGTTTTTATCGTTGATAAAGGTACATTCGAGTAATACAGACTTATTCTCAAACAAAATTATATCTCTGCGATAAAGCATTTCTTGCCTTTTATCCTTCGCAGTCTCCAATCATGCTCAAAGGTCCACCAGATAGTTTACTGTATTATGCCAGATGTTTCCTGCAATAAAATTAATGAGATTCGAGATTGTCACCAATCCCAGTAAATCAGCCAGGGGGCGTGAATGACCCAGTGGTGAAAATTGCAGTCATATCGTGCGAACAGCATCTTGTTATCTGCATAAAATCGCATATCGTTGGCCAGACGGTGAATATATACCGTTGGCAAGGCGTCCCCGATAATGACGAGGACACCGGGAAAGGTCCGAATGACTATTTCCTCAAGAGCGAACTCATCTGGATTAATACTGAGTGACAGCGTTTGTTTCGTCTCGCCAATCAGGATGAGCCCCTCCTTCACCTTTTTTGAAATGACGCTTTCCGTCTTTATCGGAACGAGTGCGCGCACACCAAACTCTCTCTGCAGGGACTGTTTTGAGGCCATTTTGGCCCTTGCCTGATTTTCGGCCGACTTTCATAAATGTTTGTCAGTAATTCGTATTCTGGTTACTACTCCGGCTGAAATACCTTCGAGAAGCAGCCGGAAACCTTGAATCATCAGGGCAGACTTGGTAGTATGTTAGAGAAGAGGCTCGGCGGCGTAGCTGAGCAAGAATATACATGATTATATGGGAAATCCCGGCTTCAGGTTTACAGCGGCCTTAAGGCCGGTGGCAGTCTGAATCCCGACAGCGCGGCATAATGCCGCGCACGAAACTTGTCCTTTATTCATCATTCCTTTGCCCCGTGCTTACGCAGAAGTTCAACGATTTTCTCATATCCTTTATCTTTAGCCAAGGACAAAGGGGTTATAGCGTCATTATCCTTCGCATTGACATTGGCGCCGTTCACAAGAAGCAGATAAACCAATTCCCTGTGGCCCCGAGACACTGCGGAGAGCAGAGGAGTCCTGCCTCCCGAGGTCTTTGCATTAATATTGGCGCCTTTGCTGATGAGAAGTTCAGCCACATTCTTGTGTCTATGGCAAACCGTGTAGTGCAGAGGCGTATAGGC
>CAZLIO010000670.1:0-2550 GCA_964559025.1 uncultured Pirellulales bacterium
ATGCCGTAAGGCATCCTGCGGATTACCTTGTTGAGCTGTTCTCAAGATATAAATAATGCGCAGCACCACAAAAACCAAGACAGGGACAATAAAAGCCAACGGCCCGGCCAGAGCTAAGTGTTTGATAAGTTTCGTAACCGGTGCCCCCGATTGCTTCGCTGCCAGCAATAAACTGTACAGATGTGTCAGAGGCCTGGAATCGCGATTAATCAAAAGCTCTTCAGGCAAATCCGCACCTGCGTAGTATTTAACAGCAGCAGCGGCACGGTCCGGCAGATAAACAGAAAGCAAGGCCTGTGGATTGAAAACACGGCTTGCTTGCTCTATGCTTGCAAAACGGTCCCGTAAAATAGCAGGGTCGCCGGTAGGCCCCTGCTCGCGGCCGGCAGGTGCAGATGCAATAAACCACGTGTCCTCACCGGGCGTTATAACAAGCTGTGAGAAAACTTTCTCAAGAGTTAATTTAGTCGAAGCACCAAGATTAATAAGCTCGGTGCCCATAATGTTTTCCCCGCCTGCCACACGAACCTGGAATATACCATTTGGTTTCAAAGCTTCTTTAACCTGACGATAAAATTCAAGTGTATAATATCGATTCAGGGCCGAGCTGGTTGCATCAGGTAAATTCAAAATTACTATGTCAAATGCTTTTTTTTCTTCGGCCAGCAATGAACGAATGTCACCTTCCTGCCGATGTAATCGGTCATCAATAATTTTGAATTCCGAGGGTATAACTCTATCGACCTTCTGCACATATTCACTGTCGCAATGCGCCCAGCTTATTGTCTGAATTTGTGGCAAGCGCAGGAATTGCTGACACAGCCACAGTCCTGAACCGATGACCAAAACCTTCGTAGAATCAGGCTTTTGGCATAAACCGATAGCTGCTATTCGACCGGCGGCGCTGTCATCGGGTAATGTTTCGATGACACTGCCTTGGGACATTACTTCCCATTGGCTTTGATAAACACCATAAAGATATTCAGCCTGGGCTGTTCGAAAAGAGCCGGTTAAAGAATCGGCGGGAAGTAGTTTGGTCCATTTCACAACTCTTATATAGCGCATTAAGGTTTTATCAACTCTTATGTAAAAGCAAAGCATGATACAAAGCGGAATCAAAAACATGAGCAGTGCTTTAACTTTGGCGGTTTTTTTCAAAGCGGGAATACTGTGCTGCCTTGCCTTTGTAAACTGTGGTAAAACCGCTGATAACGAAACGAAAATTGCTAGTATAAAGAAAATCCTTGCCGGACTTATGCCAAGAGCCAAAAGAACGGTTACTCCCAGCCCGCCGAGGAAACTTCCCGCCGCCTCAATAATGTAAACCTGTGAGACGGGGAGTTGTTGGTCTTTCTCTACCCATCGGCAGGCAGTCGGAAACAACATTCCCGTGATGATACTGACCGGTGCATTTACAATTATTGATACAATCAAAATGCCCCAAACGGACCACAACGCATACGATTCGATGCCCACAAGCTCGCGGGCCTGAATGATTAATATCAATTGAAGAATAAAGGCAGGCAGATAACTCAAAAACAAAAGCTCTATGTTTTTAAGTAATTTTTTGGCGATAATTTGCGCCCTATAAACAACTATTGCTCCCAGGCCCACCCATAGAAACCATGAGGCAAAGAAAATGCCAACGCTTATATCGTTGCCTTCGAAGGTGGTTATAAACTCGCGAAAAAGTAAGGCCTGGGCGGCGATAGTAAACAGGCCGTAACTGAATATCAGCAAACTGCGGGCAAGTTTCATTTTTGGTTCCCGCCAAGCAGGGTCCCTTCACTTTCACCCCATCCCGTCTTCGACGGGCGGGGTTCACCAAAAACATCCGCCTGGAAGACCAGAAAACTCGCACCTTCTTTCCAGGCATCAGCAGGCAACTGCGCTTTCAAAGACAATTGCATGAGCATCTGATTAACATCCCAACCCTGTTCCGGCGCAACCTGAGGCAGAAACACAGCAGAACGACCATCCTTGCTCAATACGACGCCATCTATGCCGATCCGGATGTCATCGGCCGAGGCAACAGGTTCAGGCGCCGTCAGCGCGGAGATTTCGATTGTAATATCGTTGCATTCCTCTTCTGTTACCGGTAGAAAACGCCTGTCATTAACGCAGGCGTTAATCGCGTTTCGAATGACCGACTTGTACAAAGGCCGCTGCGGAAAGATATCACCTATGCAGCCTCTGAGCTGGGAATGTTTCTTGAGTGTTACAAACGCCGCGCGGGGACATTTCATTGCACCGCTGATTGAAACACCAAGCTCAGATGCTTGTGGAACTCTTTGGGTCCGCAGTGCAGAAACTATTGTTTTACGGGCCAAGGCCAAAAGTTGTGTCTTATCATCCTCTGTTAATTCCAATTCGGGGTTATTGGCCTGCGGTTTAATCTCCGGATTGTTTTGCCACGAACCTGAAAAGGCAATCGAGAGGTAACTGACGGAGTTGGTAAAGTCATTAGTTAACTCGCCGGAGGTTGCATATTTTATCAATTCGGCCTTCGCCGGCTCGTTTAACATCGAAAGCAATATGGCAATAGGAACA
>CAZLIO010000671.1:0-2549 GCA_964559025.1 uncultured Pirellulales bacterium
GCCACTGATTATATCCGGCCCGGCTTTTGATGATGTCAGCCGATACAAAAAAGCAGACCAGGTCGCAAGAAAGCTGCTCAGTCTTCAAAGCAGCTACGACCGCACCAAAAGACAAATTGATTCTTCCGAGCGGGCCATAGCCAGTGGTCATGGTGAGCTGTCAGATGCAAAGAAAGATAAGGACAACAAGCGAATCGAAAAGGCCCAGAAGGCCATCGAGAAAAGCCAGGCCGAGCTTGAAACCGCCCAGTTTAAGCTGACAGGGGCCACGCAATATTACGAAGTTGAATACGATAGAAAAGCAGTGCATCTGACACATGAAGGAGTAGGGGCAGCTCAGGAGATAGCCGGTGTGGGTTCATTCTTTACCGGCTCAAATATGGAATGGCCGCATCTTTTGGAGCAGAGCCTGCGGGCCCACGTAACCTTCGAGCGAGAAAAAGACTATGTCGTTATGGACGGCAAGGTCATTATAGTTGACGAATTTACCGGCCGATTGATGCACGGCCGGCAGTGGTCCGACGGGCTCCATCAGGCGGTCGAAGCAAAAGAAGCTGTAACCGTAAAAGAAGAAACTCAAACACTCGCCACTATTACACTCCAGAACTTCTTCAAACTCTACGACCAGATAGCGGGAATGACCGGCACCGCCGCCACCGAATCTGAAGAGTTTATGAACATCTACAAGCTCGAAGTCGTCGTAATACCCACCAACGAGCCCTGCATCAGAGACGACCTGGATGACGCAATATATCAATCGATTCGTGAAAAGTATAACGCGATAGCTGAAGAGATAAATGACATTAGCGGCTCCGGCAGACCTCTGCTTGTTGGTACGGTCAGCGTAGAGAAAAACGAAGCACTTTCTGCTACTCTTACGAAGAGATTCGGCCTTGAACACGAGGTGCTCAATGCCAAGTATCACGAAAGAGAAGCAGCCATTGTTGCCAAAGCCGGTCACCAGCACAAAGGCAGGGACGGCAAAATGCGGGGCAATATAACAATCGCAACAAATATGGCCGGTAGAGGCACAGATATTGTACTCGGCCCCGGCGTAGCTGAAATCGGGGGACTGCACGTGCTCGGCACCGAACGTCACGAGGCCAGAAGAATCGATAATCAGCTTCGCGGCCGTTGCGGCAGACAGGGTGACGCCGGCTCCAGCCAGTTCTTCCTGAGCTTCGACGATGACCTGATGCGAATCTTTGCGCCTGAGTGGACTGTCAAGGCGCTTTCCTGGATAGGCTGGGAAGAGGGACAGCCAATCTACCATAAGAGGATAAGCAAGGGCATCGAGAAGGCACAAAAGAAAGTTGAAGAGCGAAACTTCGAGGTACGCAAGAGCCTGCTCGAATACGATGAGGTGATGGACTACCAGCGGAAAATCTTTTACTCGCGCAGACGGGAAATCCTGACCGGCAAAGGGCTCAAAACCGTCATCCAGGAAATGATTGACTCGACTATTGCAACAAATTGCAACACGATACTCAGTAAGGACTACCCACTTAAGTGCATTAGCGAATGGGCGAGAACCAGCTTCAGTGTTGATTTGAAGCTTTCGGACATCGCCGGTACCAAGGTAAAGGAAATCGAAGAATTAATAAAGCGCCAGGCAAAGGACAACGCCGCCAATAATATATCGCTTTCCATGGGCGAATATCTGGAGGACTACGGTGACCCGCAGACCTGGGACATCGCCGGGTTATCTAAATGGGCTATGAGTGCCTTTCAGGTCAGTTTAAGCCCCGGCAAAATTAAACACCAGTCGCCGGAAGAGATCGAAGAGCAGCTGGTATCAGCCGCCGCCGAGCAAATCTACAAAAAAGATTGTTCACAATTAGTCGAATTCCTGAAGGATGATTTCCCCCTCCGCACATTCGTCGAATGGTCACGAGCCAAATTCGATATAAAATTAGACATCGCAGAATTAACAGACCTTACCGCCTCAGAAATCCGTCAGCAGCTCGCGGAAAAAACCACAGCCAAATACAAACAAAGGGAGATTGAGTATCCCGTTGAATTTGCGATGAATATGGTTTACGGCCCACAGGGTCCTAACGTATATGCATTCGAGGCGCTTGCCGACTGGGCCAACAAAAAATATAACGCCAACCTATCTGTTGAACGAATACAAAACACAAAACCCCGCCACCTGCACAAACAACTGCTCGAATTAAGCGAAAGCTTTAACAACGGGAAATTAGACCAGGAGCTGGGCGATAAAATTACCAGCTTGAACAGGCCTGAATTAGTGAGCTGGGCCAATGAAAGATTCAAGGCCTCTTTGACCGAAGAGGACCTGGCCGGCGACGGTCCGGAACTCAAAGACAGCTTGTCTGAGGTCGCAAGAGAATTTTTGCGAGCCGAGCTTAGCGACCTTGAAAAATATGTTTTGGTACAGGTTTACGATAGTACATGGAAGGACCATCTCTATTCGATGGACCATCTCAAAAACAGCATTTGGATGCGTTCCTGGGCTGAGAAGGACCCCAAGTCCGAATACAAACGTGAAGGTTCAAGAATGTTCGATGAGATGCTCGATAGCATTG
>CAZLIO010000672.1:0-2549 GCA_964559025.1 uncultured Pirellulales bacterium
GTTAAGACGGATATCAAAGAGAAATTATTTCAGCTTTTCCATTTTTTGGATTTGTTCTCTGGCGGCATTTCTCATAGCTTATCGCCTATGGCAAATCTTTGAATGAAAGTATTCTTTATATTGGTTTGCTATATCCGGTCAACAGCAAATCTTCATCCTGAATTAGACCCACTCCGGGTGCATAGGTTTTGTAGCATTTTTCATCAGGATCTATTCCGAAGGTCTCTTCTACTCTTATACAGTTCTTAAATGTACCAGCCGGCGCCTTCATTGTCACATTATCACTAATTATCTCGACCCTGTCCATGGCATTTGGCGAGGCAAGTAAGCAAGCGGTAAAAGCTCTAACCTTTTGAGGAGCATTAACATTTTTCTCACCAATCTCATTTAGGCCCTTGTTGTCGGAATTACGAAAATGCCAACCCTCTATGCTGCGCGCATTAGGAACAAAATGAAAAGGTGGAGTGAGACGTGAAATATCCTCTGTTAGCCTATTATCTTGTATCTGAATAAACCAACCATGGTCAATTGGAACGAGCATAAAGTGATAGTTTGAACCAAAGGATTTTGTGAAACTTTCGCCTGCCGATATATCCTTGTGGAATTCTAATGTGTGCCTCTCTACGTCTTGAGTATCTGGTGTATCGTCTGATTTACATCCCGATAGCAGAATAAAAATTGTCAATATTGGAATCTGCTTGTTTGAGATCCATTTCATAATAACTTGGCCATTATGAGTATTTTCAAAGCAATTCTACTTTTGTGTCATGTCTTGCTCAAGAGTAGAAATATGCTGATCACTTGTAAAATCTGCAAGCTTGCGTTCGAAAAAACTACTGTAAATTCCTATGTGGTTTATACTATAAGTCACTCTTCCTGCGAGCTGCAAAATGCCAGAATTCTTCGAAAATGCGTGACACCAAAATGTCTCCACAGATGTCAAATTTGATGATTGATGGAAGCAGTCATTCACATCTCAATTTATAAACTCAATGAAATGTTTACCAAAAAATCGTATATATTACCATGAAACACAAGACAACAAGTGTAAACCAGAATCCAATTCTTTTCCACCACGGGTATCCCAGCGCCAATTCCTCTTCAGTAGGACGAAGCATGTCGAGGTGCCACAGCGTTGACTTGATTTGGGCTTCAGCCGGTGCTGCTGTAAAACTGCTTACAAGAGCAATCACACCGAGAGAACATAAAAAAATAATGGCCGATAAGTTGAAAATATTGAATGAAGCCAGCAAGCCTGTCAATTCCCTGAGAAAAACGATTAACAGCATGGGTATGGCCAAAAATAATGTGGCAATGGCAGCTACTCTGGTAGTATGCTTCCAGAAGATAGCCATCACAAAAACAGCCATCACCGGTGCCAGCATTAAGGCCCAGCAATCCTGCGCGTAGGAAAAGATAGAGCCGAATCTCCCTACCATCGGCGACCACAGAGCACCAAAAACAAGAAGGCCTATTCCTGATATTTGCGCAAATTTTACAAGCTGTTTATCCGAGGCTTTTTTCCTGATCAATCCTTTGTAAATATCCAGCGTCAACAGGGAAGATGTTGAATTGATCAGAGAGTCGATAGTTGACATGATCGCGCCAATCAGCACAGCGAACATAAAGCCCCGCAGGCCAACAGGGATTAGTGTTTTGATCAGATAGGGATATGCTTCATCCGGATGCGCCAGATTGGGGTTCATCGCGTAGGCAATCATCCCCGGCCAGGTGACACTCAGACCCAGGGGGATGGCCAGAAACGCGGCCAGAATCACACCCATTTTGCCGTGCCATACGTTTTTTGCCGCAAGACACCGCTGTGTGATAAACTGGTTGGTCGAGTAGTAATACCCGCTCAACACAAAAGCCACGGCAATCATCCCTGTCCAGGGCAACTTCGGATGATCAGCCGGTAAGATTAAATGAGAACGCTCACCTGTGCCGACAATGGCTGAAAATCCGCCGTCAACCGCAAACAAACCAAGAATAAAGACCAGAAGACCACCCACGATCAACACCACGCCATTAAACAAGTCCACCCAGGCAACGGCGGACAGTCCGCCAAAAATGGTGTACGACCCGGCAGCAATTACCAGAATCCAGATGGCCAGATAGAGATTCAGCCCGAACACCTTGTTGATTGCAAAACCTCCGGAATACAGCACAAGAGGAAGATTTATCACCAAATACTGAACCATACAAACAAGGGCAAATGTAGAACCCGCAATGCGTCCGAAACGACGTGTTAGATATTCGGGAATGGTAAAAATTCTGTTTTTCAAATACACAGGTAAAAAGAAAAAAAGCAGGAGCCCCTGTGCCGGCCATACGAGCCATTCCCAGTTTGCGACCGCCATGCCGTATTTGTAACCCCAGCCAACCTCACCGATAAACTGCTCGGAACTTATACTGGAAGCAATCAGGGAAAATCCGATCACAAACCATGGCAATCCCCGGCCCGCTAAAAAGAAATCAGAAGTGCTTTCCTTACCTTTTCGCCCTGAAATAAAGCCGATTGCAATAACGGTGACTAAGTAAACAATGAA
>CAZLIO010000673.1:0-2534 GCA_964559025.1 uncultured Pirellulales bacterium
CGGAGGTAAACTTAAAAAGCAAGTAAGCACACACTAGGGACAAGCTAAGGTACCCTGCATTTAATCAGCGGGGCCAGGCTAATGGAAATGTTTCCTCACGGAGATGGGCGTCAACATGGCCATCGAGGAAGGCACAATTGCCCTTTCCTCCCATCGGGTTCCCGGAAGGAGCATAATGAAAACCCGCGATAACGTCCCAGAACTGCCCCACGCCTTCGGGGCCGGGCTTGATGAGGCGGTAGCTGCCGGTTTGGCTAAGCCATCCTGCTATCATGGAATCGTCACCTGGAACCATATACGTGTCGTTAAGGCCGGAGACGTTATATTGAGTATCAACCAAGGCGCTTTCCTCGGTGAATGAAAATGTTTCTGCAGGACGCTTGACTTCGGAGAGCTTCATCACTCTCGATTTTTTTACGCTATCACCGGGGCTGCCCAGATACGCGTTCATAGTATAATTGTACCAGGGTAAATAGTTCCTGAGATTGCCGGCATCGGCTTGATAAAAGTGGTCCTGGGAAGCACTGTGGGATATCCGTGAAAAAGTTGGACAGATGAAAGCCCGGGCATCCTGCAAATAGGGGAAAAATGGGCTCGCATATTCCGGATGGTTTCTAAGATACAAGTCCCCATTGCACCAACGCAGGTGGATTGGACTGATGAGTCCCGACTCCACAGGATAAGGAGTCGTCTGTGTAAAATAACAACTGCTTGGATTACAAAATGTGTCGTCGTTATCCGTAGTATACATTTGTATCGCGAGCGTATAATTTTTCAGGTTGGCTTTGCATGCTGCCCGTTGTCCCTGCTCTCTGGCCTTGTTTAGGGCCGGCAGGAGAATTGCCATCAGAAGGGCAATAATTGCAATTACCACCAACAACTCTATCAGGGTGAAACCTTTTCTTCTTGCCATCGCAGTTTCTCCTTCACAAGTGGTTAATTAGTGATTGGACAACTCACAACTCACTAAATGAGTTTTCTATTCCAGTATTATAACAAATCTAATCCTGAATTACCACTACTATCTCTTTTTTGCAAAGTCATCACTTTGCCAAACCAGTGATACGTTTTTTTACTAAATAAGCCAAAATGGTTCCATTCAGAGGGAAGTCCGTGCCGATATCCCCAAACGCGCCCGAAAGCTCGTTGCGGTCAAACTTAATGGCTCCCAAATGTAACTTAGCAGAAGCAATCATGTTCTCAATATGTTTCATTAGCACTTTTTCTTATCTGTGTCTCGAAAGCAGGATTCCTTGACTTTCCTACCTCGATTTTAGCCAACATATTTTAACCGATATTTCCCATATGACCTCACTCAGCTATCCCGATACATCGGGACTGAGCCTCATTTACAATAGATTATCAAGTCTGTCCTGAATATTCAAGCTCTGTATGGCGGAGTGCTCAGGTGGGTCACCTCAACCTAAGGGAAGGAAAATATTTAGCGAAAAAGACTGTTCTCAATCCACTAAGCTGCTTATAATGTGATTCGGGAAAGCCGGCAGTTTGCCGGCTGGATTTGGTCTGGGAAATCCAGGTTTAGTGGAGGATAGTTATGGAAGCCACAATTACTCTGACCATTAACGGAAAAGAAAGAACCGTCGTTACCGAGCCTGAACGGTCTCTGCTTGATGTTCTAAGAGAAGAGCTGCATCTGACCGGTGCCAAGTACGGCTGCGGCGAAGGCCGGTGTGGCGCCTGCACCGTGCTGATGGACGGCAGACGAACGCTCTCCTGCGTTACACCGGTCGCCAAAGCAGATAAGAAAACTATCACAACAATCGAAGGACTTGCCGATGGTGATTCCCTTCATCCCGTTCAGCAGGCGTTCCTTGATGAGGGCGCTATTCAGTGCGGCTATTGTACACCCGGTATGATATTGAGCACAGTGGCACTTCTGAAAAATAATCCACAACCGACGGATGAACAAATCGCCGAGTGGATGAATGGCAACCTATGCCGGTGCAATGGCTATACAAAAATACTAAAGGCCATTCACCGTGCCGCAGCGCAAATCGCGGAGGTGAAAATACCATGATAGAAGAAACCTCTACCAAAGAAATGCTCAAAAACCTTCGCTCTGAGTTTGTTGAGGAGCAGAGCTCCGAAATTCAACTGAGCCGGCGCACCTTTGTTCAAATGTTAGGCACGGGGCTTCTTATTACGGTGACGCAGGGCGTCTCTCTCGGTCAGCGAAGCAGCCGGAGTGGACGTTCCATAACCGTTGCCGCGCGAGTCCACCTTAACCGGGACGGCACAATCACCGTGATGACCGGTAAGGTCGAGGAAGGCCAGGGTTCACGAGCACAACTAACGCAGGCGGCGGCGGAAGAGCTGCGGGTTGCCGCTGAGAAGATTCGCTTAGTGATGTCCGACACGGCTCTGGTCCCTGATGATGGTAGAACGGCCGGCAGCCGGACGACTCCTTCCACTGTCCCCGCCGTGCGCCGAGGCGCCGCAACCGCCCGCGAGCTTCTGAAGCGTCTTGCAGCCGAGCAATGGAAAGTGGACAGCAGCGCCTTAAATGTGCGCAA
>CAZLIO010000674.1:0-2531 GCA_964559025.1 uncultured Pirellulales bacterium
ACGGAACGTAGTGTCTGTAATCCATACCTTTGACGGCAGGTCGAGCTCGACGCCCCTGGAGTCGAAACTTACGCGGGGGAATTGGGTATAAGGAAAGGTATCACGATAGAGGACCGGCTCGTGAACATCAGCAAGATTGTATTTATTTTCTGCCATAAGTATCTCCACTGTTTCCCGGGCGAACATCTGTCGCCGCAAGTATCAATTCATTTGGTGGCCGAGGTGGGAGTCGAACCCACACACCCTTACGGGCAGGGGATTTTAAGTCCCCAGCGTCTGCCATTCCGCCACTCGGCCGAATGCAATAAGCTAACTTATCCGACAAAATTTTGCAAATTGTTTCCTGAAAAACTCCCACCCAAAAGATATCCGACAAAACCACAGGCCTCGTTTTAACTTCTTGTCTTTGTTTGATTTGACGAAACTTCGGTAAAATCAGGTCTGGCACAACTCTAAGTGGCTTTGACGGAGGATGGTTAAAATATGAGCCTTTGAAATAATTAGTGTGGAAGTTTTTTGAAGATGGGTCGAAGCCTGAATCGACAAAGAAAATCTGCTATTCGCTGCCGTATTTGTGCCAGATGAATTCGTCGGCCAAGTGCTTTTAGCTGTGCATCGTCACCTGCTAACGAACGTGCCTTCTCAGCGTTCTTCGCAGCGTCGGCCAATCTGCCCATTGCCAGGTAAACGATAGCCGAATCCCTTAATGCGAGAATGTGCTCACTGTTGATATCAAGGGCGTGGGCAAAAAATTCCGCAGCGTCCCCAAACGCCCCTTTTATGGCCCTGGCAGCTCCAAGATAGTAATAGGCATCCGCATTAGCACAATCGACATCAACAGCCCGCAGCAGACAGTGCATTGCATAATCGAGCTCACCGATTCTCAAAAACATCGACCCCATAGAAACGAGGATTTCTACATCCTCCGGACAAGTTTCCAGCTCCGAAGCCAGATAAGCTCTTGCTTTTGTCTTTTGGTCTTTTATTAACGCATACTGGGCCAGCCTGTAGCAAGGCCCTGCAAGTGTATTGTCCTTTTGAAGTGCCTGACTGAATAGTTTGGCCGCCCGGTCATAATCGCCGTCGTTAAAAGCAATCTCTCCAAGATAAAACAAGGCGGCTGCAAAATCCGGCTCAAGCTCAATTATCCTGTTAAACTTTTCCTTTGCCGATTCGATATCGTCGGTTTCGAGCAGAAACATTCCGAAATCGAAAATAACATCAATATCGCCCGGATTGATGCGAAGCTCCGTCAGGAAATACTCCCGGCTAAGCTTAGTCTGGCCGTCTGACCAATAAGCCTGAGCGATTCGGTAGTTGATTTGTGGATGACTCGGCTCAAGCTCGGCCGTTCGCAGCCAGCAGCGAAGAGCTTTTTTATACTGGCCCCGGGCAAAAAGACTATTCCCGATATTATAGTAGCACAATCCACAGTACGGTTTTATCTGCTGAGCAAGGTAAAACATCTGCTCAGCCAAATCGTGCAGACCCATTTCGGTATAGGTTATTATCCGATTGCAGTAGCACGGCTCAAAACCCGCGTCAAGGTCCTGGATACGCTCAAAAGTATCGATAGCGAGGTCATATTGGCACGTGCGGGTATAATCGACCGCCAGTGAATTTAATATCTCTAAATCATTTGGGTTTAACTGCAGGGCAACTTCATATTCGGCTATCGCATCCTCGAACCGATTTATGGCATCCAGCGTCAGCGCCTTGTTGAAATGCCACGAGCTGTTGGAAGGGTTTATCTCAAGCGCCGTCTCCAGCTCATCGAGGGCCTGGGGCATTTTGCCGTCTTCGTAAAGCTCAAAGGCCCTGCGTGCCTTCCGCTCGGCTTTGTCATAGGGGCCAAATTCCATACTTTCAAAAAACATAATCGCACCTTACTCTGTTTATTCCCCGACGGTTAAGGATCTATCCAGCGTGGTTATCGCCCACAAAATACACAAAGGTTAGCGGTTTTTTGTCGGCATAAGAGCTTTTTACCGGCACTAAAATTTTGCTGGTAATTCGGCGTATAAGCCCTTATAATTGACCAACTTAGCTTCTGATACCAAAACAGTATAAGCCGCAGTTTTCCTGGTGCTGGGCCTGTTTTTCTGGAAACCTGCTACCAAGAGTCTTATAATGTATGGCTGCCAGGGTTTGTTGTTACTACATACGAATATAGTCGCGAACCACACAGGTATAATTGGAGTTTTGTAAAATTGAGGTTAGGCATACTTTGAAAAGAAAAAATTGTTTTTTGCTTTTTTCTTTTCAAACAGTAAGTTGTGGCCTAAAAAGAAGCTTGCTCGTTATTTAAGAAAACCAAAAAAACTGATTTTCTTAAATAATATATGCCTAACCTCGATTTTACAAAAGTCTTGATATAATTTGGAGAAGTGAAGCTATGATTAAAGAAATAAAAGGCCAGGTAACCGCCGGCAAGGGCAGTTACGCTATTGTGGTCAGTAGATTCAATGAATTCATAACATCAAAACTGCTCGCCGGAGCGGTTGACTGTCTTCAGCGCCACGGTGCTGCCG
>CAZLIO010000675.1:0-2518 GCA_964559025.1 uncultured Pirellulales bacterium
CTTTCACTAATACTATATCGTAATCTTTTATGAATTCATGCAGATTATTACAGGCTGAAAGGGTATCTTCGAAACATTTTATTTTTAGGGACTTCGCTTCGTGGGAATCCGAATTGTATTCGGCGGTAGTTGTTGCGGCCGCACTCGCATTACCGCTGCTCTTGCTTTCGCAAGAAAGCACGGGGGTGCGAGCGGCCTCAGTGGTGATTTTCGCAAACTTACCGACAGCTACGAGCAGCCGCACTTTGGCCTGTGCGATAGAGGTACCCAGCTCAGTGTGCAGGCGCTCGGTCTGCTGTCCGAGCTCGGCCATATCGCCGCAGATAAAGACCAATCTGCGTTTTCGAGCTGGGTCGAGACCAGTCAATATATCCAGCGCATTTCTCATTGAAGCCGGGTTTGCGTTGTAGCAATCATTCAATACCGTTAGCGTCCCGATTTGCAGCAGCTCGTCCCGCATAGAAGCTGGTGAGAGGGTCTTGACAGCCTTTGCGAAATCATCGATGGCCAGGCCAAACTGGCTGCAAACAGCCCAGGCGGCAAGCGCGTTTTCGACATTACCCCGGCCAGGGACGGGTAAGTAAATTTCTGTACTATCGATAGTGAACCGGCTGGCTGAGGGCTCGTATCTGATATTTTGTGCCTGGTAGTCGGAGCCATCTGATTTGCCGAACGTTACGAATGTGGTGCCTTTTGCCCGGCAGGTGTTTACCAACCGGTCGAAATCAGCGTTGATTATCAGAACGCCATCCGACTTAAGTCCTTCGGATATAGACAGCTTTTCCTGTATAATTGTCTGAAGGTCACCGAATCCTTCCAAGTGGGCCGGATGAACATTAGTTACCACTGCGATGTCCGGGGCGGCGATATGAGTCAGGTGAGCTATTTCGCCGGGATGATTGCTGCCGAGCTCGGCGATAACGATTTGGTCATCCGCCTCTGCGCCGAGCAGGGTCAGGGGCAGGCCAATATTATTATTAAAACTCTTAGGCGACTGATAGACTCTGAAGTGTTGACGTAAGGCCTGATAAGCTATTTCCTTTGTAGTTGTTTTGCCTGCTGAGCCTGTTATGGCAACCACTTTGAAGCTGGATTGCCGGCGATATTCACCGGCGAAGTCACCGAGTGCTTTTATAGTATCCTCAACTTTAAGAATGGGTTTATCGGTCGGTTTGCCGACGGGGATGTCGTTACTGACCACGGCACAGACAGCGCCATTTGCGAAGGCGTCAGCCACGTAATCGTGGCCGTCGAAGTTCTCGCCGGGTATAGCAAAGAAGCAGTCGCCGGGCTTGGCAGTCCGTGAGTCGGTACTTACGCCGGTGAAAACGCGGGTGTTTCTGACCGGATTGGCTTTTATTACCTGAGCTAAATCTGCTATTGAAAACTTCTTCATTTTCACTTTTGAGAAATTTGCTCTATAATTCCGATAAGACGAATACTTGTCTATACAACGAAATTATGCTATAATTTTATAAATGGTCAAGGATTTTGAACTAATCGGTGATATTAAATCGGACACACAACATTACGTTCTTTGCGTTAGCAACGAGAAGTATCCAGCCTCACTGGAAGCGAGTAAGATATATCAGTGCGTTCCGGACCCTCAAGCTGAAGCTCATGGGCAAATTCGGGTTATTGATGAATCCGGGGAAGATTATCTCTATCCGCGGGAGTTTTTTCTTCCCATCGAGATTCCGGAAGAAGCCACACGAGCATTTGCACACGGGTCGTAGAGGATACGAAATAAGACAGTTTTTTAACCTATTCGAGAATTTCTGCCTGAACCGTGATGTTCTGCAATAGGGGAACAAAACATGTTCGACCGAATTTTGGACCGTATGCGAGAAAAAATCCGCAAGCGTCAGTATATTATGACGTATCATGCCAGACGGGAAATGCATTATGATGATTTAGCCGTTTATGATATCGAACGGGGGGTCCTCACGGGAAAGATACTTGAACGTCAAAAGGACATAGCAACCGGTGAATGGAAATACCGTATCGCAGGCAAAACAGTTGAAGGCGGCAAGATCGAAGTGGTTGCAAAGTTAAGTCCAACCGACAAACTGGTTATTATTACCATATATGCACTATAAGAATAAGGACAAGACAAATGATATGTGATATTTGTGGAAATAAGGGAGCACATGCTCGTAGAGTTGCCGAAACCTACGGCAAAGGAGGGAATTTACTGGTAATAGAAAACATCCCTATGGTCAGTTGCCCTCATTGTGGGCAAAGTTACTTTACAGCAGAAACACTCCATGAAATAGAGCGTATTAAACTCCATCATAAGAGCTTTGCCGTTGAACGCCCTGTGGAAGTCGCCAAGTTTGGATAAGGGATTATGTAGCTTTTACATAGGCAAAAAATCCGAGTTTAGCGGTGCTCCCCAGATGTAGAGAGAGACAGGCTTTCGTCTCGTATAGAAAGAGAAGTGAAAAAGCTGGCCTTTGCATAGTTCAGGAGAATGAAAATCTAAATGAGGGAAAATGTCATGAGATCTTTGCCGGTC
>CAZLIO010000676.1:0-2517 GCA_964559025.1 uncultured Pirellulales bacterium
CGGCGGCAAACGAACAACTCCGGGAGCAAATCTGCGAAAGTGAGCGGGCAAAAGATAAATTAGAGCAACACCGTGATAAGCTTGAGCAGCGCCTAAAGCAACAGAGTGACGAATTGACGAGTGTAGAGGCACAGCTCCAGGACGAGATCGCCAAGCGTAAAAAGGAAGGGGAATATTCCAAGCAACAATCCGACGAAATAAAAGCTGCCTGTGAACGACTGCGAACTCGAATTGGCGAGCTGAGCGCTCATAGCCATATTGCTAAAATAAATGTATGTAAAACAATAGCTCCGCTTGAAACGGCTGTGTCTCTTTCTAATGATGAAGAAATACTTGTACACGTCTTCAGAGAAAATGTTGCACTTCAGAAGCCTGAGCTTGTTAATGCTGCTGTCGACAAAAGTATCTCAACAGAAATATGAACATTAATGTTCCAAAGGAAGGATAAAAATTATGGATAAAAAACAATCTAAAAAGCAGGTCAAAAAAAGGAGCAAGGGAAAACCTTCCATTTTCGAAAGCTCAGTAGCTTTTCAATCGAACGATATGGCTCTGTTTGTGGGTATCGATCTGGGCACTTGCCGAGCATCGGTATCGGCCAGCAATGGTGTTCGGGAGGTAGTACCGACCTATGTAGGTTATCCGAAGGATAACATCTCTGAAGAGTTGTTAGGTACTGAGCCGCTCTTTGGAGATACGGCACTGAAACACCGCCTGAGCGTGGAGCTTGTCCGGCCTTTGGCTCACGGTATTATTCAGACTGACGGCAAAGGCGGAAATAACAAGTATCTCACAGCCGCTAAACAACTGACTCGTCACCTTTTGGGGAAAGCACACCCGAAACCTGGCCAGCCTGTCTACGGTGTGATCGGTGCACCAGCAAGGGCCAGTATCGCCAGCAAACGTATTCTCATAGATGCAGCCCGTGGCGTGCTCGATGCGGTTATGGTAGTCTCTGAACCCTTTGCCGTAGCTTACGGACTTGAAATCCTCGACCAGGCTCTGGTCATTGATATTGGTGCTGGAACAGTCGATTTGTGCCGCTTGCATGGGACTCTCCCAGAAGAACAGGACCAGATTACGTTAGATGGAGCCGGTGATTACGTCGACGATAAGCTCTCAGAGTTGATTCAAAAAAAATATGCGAAAGCTCAATTCACCATTAATATGGTCAGAAAGTTGAAAGAACGCTATGGCTTTGTTTCAGAAAGTGCCGACAGGGTAGCGACGAAGTTTCCTGTACAGGGACAGCCGAAAGAATTTGACATTACTGACGAATTGAGAACCGCGTGTAAGAGCATTGTACCCGGCATGGTTGACTCAATTGCCGAGCTGATTGCCACTTACGACCCGGAATTTCAGGAAGCTATTCGTTCTAATGTGATATTAGCCGGCGGCGGAAGCCAAATGATTGGCCTGCCAAACCTTATCGAAGAGGCGATGGCCGAATTAGGCGGAGGCAAGGTAACTCGCGTTGATGAGCCGCTATTTGCAGGCTCAAACGGAGCATTAAAAATGGCTCGGCGAATGCCAAGACATTTCTGGAAAATGTTAACTTAATTGAAGAAAGAGGTGCGATATGAAAGAATGGTCAAAAAAACCGAGTGATTTAGTTAAAGCGAGTTCATCACCTGTCAAAACTGTGTCCTCAAGTCCGGTTGGAAGTGCAGGCTCGTCAATTGTCAAGACCTCTGGTTCTGTTGTCAAAACCAGCGGGGCATCTATGGCTTTAACCGGCGGTAGGTCGAGCACACTGGTCTCAAGTTCGTCACGCACAGTGGGTACAGGTCTCTCACAGAGGGCCGCCGCAGGAGCGGCTACAGTTGCTCCTTTGGCAGCAGGGACCGTTGTGGGTGGTATAGCAGCGGTGTTTTACGGCGTATCGAACATGATAAAGTATGGAGAGCATAAAAAAACCGGAGCGCAGGCAGCTAAAGATACAGTGAAAGGCTCTGCAGGCCTGGGCGTTTCTACTGGTCTGGGCGTTGCAGCAGCTCATGCTGTTGCCGGTACCGCCCTTGCCTTCGGAAGCACGGTAGTTGTTCCTATAGGTGCCGGTTTTGCAACGGGATATATCAGCATGAAAATCTGGAACAAGATGTTTTTCAAGGGAAAAGAAAATTCAAAAACCAAATAAAAAGCTAAATGAACTTTATTTAGAAAGGGCAGATAATGGGTTTGAAACTTAAGACGGGCTCGGCACTGACTGCGGGCAGTGGGTTGGGCCTCGGATTAGGAAACGGCCATGCATACGCGGCTATGGGTACCATTCTTGGGTCGCTTGGAGCAGCGGCATTGATGGTTGGTGCAGCAGTTTTGCTTGTGGTTGGGGTTAAGAAACTGGTCAGCTCAAAGAAGGAGGAATCAAAAACCAAGTAATCAAAAGGAGATACGGAATGACACTCGGCACGTTGATTTTATTGGGTTTAGTGGTAGGAGAAGTCGTAACCATAGTGAAGGTTGGCAAACAGGGTGAACGTATCGAAAAGCTGGAGAAAGCCGCTAAACGAAAGAAAA
>CAZLIO010000677.1:0-2517 GCA_964559025.1 uncultured Pirellulales bacterium
AATGCCTTTGACGGCAGCGACTGGAACCAGCGCAAGCCCGGCCAGCCGTTCTTCGCACAGCTATCAATCAGTATGACGCACCGCGGCAAACAATGGAAGGGCCTGGACAAAAAGCTCGATAACCCGGTTGATCCGGCCAAGGTCAAGCTGCCACCTTACTATCCCGACCACCCCATCGCACGCCAAGACTGGGCTACATACCTGAACTCAATCCAGATGATGGACCAGTATGTAGGAAAGATTCTGCAGCGCCTCGATAACGAGGGGCTGGCGGATAATACGGTCGTCATCTTCATCGGCGACCACGGTCGCTGTCACGTCCGCTGCAAGCAATGGCTTTACGACGGCGGTATCCATATCCCCTTGATTGTTCGCTGGCCGGGCAAATTAAAGACAGGCCGTGTGAATGAAGACCTGGTCAGCGCCATCGATATTTCAGCGACGGTTTTGAACATCGCAGGCATCAAGCCACCGAAACATATTCAAGGTCAGATTTTCCTCGGCCCAGGTGCAAAGAAGCGAAAATATATCTTTGCCGCCCGCGGCCGATGCGATGAGACCATAGAGTGTATTCGCTGCGTGCATGATAAACGCTACAGCTACATTCGAAATTACATGGCGTACCGCCCCTGGATGGCCCCCAATCTCTATAAGGACACCAGCTATCCGATGCGTGAGCTCTTACGCAGCCTGCACGCCGAGGGCAAGCTTACTCCTGCTCAGAAGAAATTCCTGGCCCCGACCAAGCCGCCGGAGGAATTATACGACCTGAAAAATGACCCTTACGAACTGCACAATTTGGCCGGCTCACCTGAGCATAAAAATGTTCTAAAGCGGATGCGTGCGGCCCATATTAAATGGATGCGTCAAACCGCAGACTTAGGTCTTATCCCAGAGCCGGAACTGGAGGAAATCTATTTAGAGCACGGCAACGGCTACGACGTACTGGCTCAGCCGGAAAATCGCGACCTGATTGAGCGCATACGTGAGGTAATAGAGCTCGGAGAAAAAGGTAAAGCGGCGATACCGGACCTCATGCAGGCAATGCAGGACAAGAGAGCATCGGTACGCTTCTGGGCGGCAATCGGCCTGGGTAATATGGGTCCGGACGTCGGAGCGGCAAAGACCGCTTTACAAAAAGCTTTGCAAGATAAATCCGCTTCGGTTCGCATTGCCGCAGCGCGAGCATTCTGCCGGATGGCCAGAGCCCGGCAAGTCCTGCCGCTTTTAATACGGGAGCTACAAAACAAAGAAAATAAAATTGTGCGTCACTACGCGGCCCTGGAGCTGGAAGATCTCGGCGGCAAAGCCGGTGAATTCATAGAAGAGATTCGAGCCGCACGAAATGACAGTTACGACTGCGTCAAACGGGTAACCACCCGTATCGTAAGCACGCTGGAAAAATAAATCGCGACTAATACGGGAGACGACATCAGTTTTACTTTAATTTAATAGGTACGCCGTTATCACGGGCTTGTGCTACGAATGACTTTATCTCATCTAAAAGTAGCTGCAATTGATGAGTGTTCTCAAGCAGATTTTCGTAAAATCGCCCATCGTTAATAAGTTTGGCGGCACTGCCTTGCCCATCGTTTATTGTCTCCAGGATTTGCCGTAGTCGTATTGCCGCTTTACTTATTTCTTCGCTCGTATCGACCATCGCAACAATGAGCTCCTCAACTTTGGCATCAGTATTTTTCAACGTTGAGGTCCCGGCAACGGCAAATTTTCGGAATTCTTCTATCGTCTGCTTGGCCTCCTGCATTGTCACCGTGGCCTGCTGTGACGCATCAGCCAAATTAGCCAACATTTTCTGAAGATTTTCTTTGTTGTTTGGGTTGCCGATGACGTCGTTGGCGTTATTAATAAGAGTTTTGAGACCCTCAGTCAGCTCTTCCAGTTTTTTCTGGCTTTCTTCCGGGAAAAACTCGCTGGTCATACCGGTCGAGCCCTGCAGCCATATTTTGTCCACTAAAAATATTGTTTCCGGCCGTTCCGGGTCAAGCGGTACTTCAGGCTTATCGGGGTGCTGTTTAAGTTCGATATAACTACTGCCCAGGCCCCGCGTCAACAGTTTTACCTCAATGTTGGATGGAATATTAACGTACTTTTTGTCAATGCTAAGAACAACCACCGTTTGATAATACTCTAAGCCGCTCGCCATATCCTTTCGTATCTCCGGAGCCATAACCTTTCTTACTCGACCGATTTGATAGCCACAAAAGCGCACAGGCGTGTCCGTCTGCACTCCCGGTGCTGTCGGGAACTGAACGAAAACCTCAAAAGAACCCATCTTGATAACGGCAGATGGCAAATCACCGAACTTAAATATCAGCCACACGAGCGCGCCTATACCAACAACAACAAAAATGCCCACAATCATATTGCGTCTTCTTTGGGTGGTTTCATAGTCACTCACTGTTCACTCCCTTTCAAATAAATGCCTTGAGTTATGGAAAATTGAGGTTAGGCATATATTATTTAAGAAAATCAGTTTTTTGATTTACTTAAATAATC
>CAZLIO010000678.1:0-2506 GCA_964559025.1 uncultured Pirellulales bacterium
ATTCCTGTATCTTTTTGAGGTGAGAGTAGTTAAAGGCCGAATCATGATTTACTCGTTGGGTTCTTATGCTGCAAGACCAGCGTTGTTTGGGTTCTTATACGGAACCATATATACATAGTTCGGCTACAGAGAAAGGAGATGACTCATGGAAGACTGGAAACAGACGAAACAGAAACTTGGGATTGAGCCCTACGTCGGGGACTTATGAACTCAAGTACAAAGGCGATTGGGGACACGTACGCGACCTCCTGGGAATCTACAAATCCCTTTTCTGCAAAGCCATACAGGGAAGAGACGGTGTCACTGCTGCCGACGAGCAATTTCTTATGGGCAGAATTGTCAGGCCCGACGAACCGTTTTCAGCCTTCTTCCAACGCACGATTGAGACATCTTTGACGCAGGCCGGGCCTCGCAAGAGGCTGGCATGGCTCGTGGGAACGCCTTTTCGTGCTCTTCTGCCCAAGTCGCGCGTCATTGCAATTCAGGAAGGCTTCCCGCTGAAGTCCCCATACGGCTTCAACGTCGAAGGTAGTGTCCCTGAACAGCAATTCAACATCAGGATTCGCGTCGGAAAGAACGATTTTACTGACTCTGCAGCGCAGATTGCCTGGAGCCTCCACGCATACTTGGAATCACACGGTGAAACCCATTTGTGGCAGTGGAAGCCTTGGCCATGACTCCCAGTACTTCGCGAAAGCCAGTCTGCACTCAAGATAAGGAAGACTTCCGAACAACCACATGCAGGCTATTGCCGCGAGGCCGCGGCAAAGCCTGATGTGAAAAGTTCGGCATTGAAGAAATGAAAACAGTATTCACTCTAATCATCGCATTTGCGACTGTAGCTACTGCACTCGGGGCTGAAGCAGACTTACAGAAACTCGATCCTGGAGAACCGAAGGATCGCGCTGCGCTCTTCAGCATCGTGAAACGATCATCCAACGGAAAAAGCAATCGGGCCGCCAATATCCTTGCTGAGGCTGGCCTTATGGAAGAGCTACTCAAGATTCTCAGAACCACAACGAGCTACAATACTATGCAGGCAATAGCCCAGACTCGAGACGAACGGACAATACCGGTATTTGAGTCGCGCCTGCGCAACGACCCACACAACCGCTACCTCGTTGGATCGCTTGCCTATGTGCAGAATCCAAAGGCTTCTCCAATCCTTGTGGCGCTGCTCAAACAACATGCCGACGCGGAGCGCCCCAGTGATCAGGACATGGTTGGGTGTCTGCTCAACGCCATCCTTCTGAACCATTGCCAAGACGCTATTGCGATTCTCAGGGAGAGATTTGAGGGCTGTGGAATAGCCTCCCAAGCTGACAGGAAGTCTAACTTCGCATTGACACTTCTATCCCTTGGTGACCCAATTGGTACGTCATGGTTGAGCAAGAGACTTCACGAAGACATTGAGTCGAGAGTTGTCCATTCCTGGACGGTAGATCGGCTGGCGACAATATGTGATTGGATGTTTCCTGGGCACGACATCGTTACAATCCAAGATGAGGCCATAATGATGCCTCTTCTTCATGAATTGGTACGTGGGGCATCCTCTACAGAATGTCCCTTTGCCCGCGGGTGCTGTCGTGTACTCAGGGTTCTCACGAGGCACGACTTCCCTGTCGGTGACGCTGCGTGGCGCAAATGGTACTCCGATCACGCAGACAAACACCCAATTTATACGACTCCGCTAGACCGCGCTGTAAAGCTTTGCATAGATACATTCCGTAACGGTCTGGCTGGAGCTGCGGACAAGAGTGAGAGATTGAAATGGATGGACTATTTCCTGGTCCAGCCTCGGAATGGTTTTGGTTCACACAACAACTTCTTATGGGAGCTGGAAAGCCATCCTGAACTGCATGCAATCGCCGTACTGCAAGAAAGACCTCCCCCGCTCGAAGATAGAAAAGAGCTGGGCCTCTCGTTCACAATCGCCATGACGTCAAGACTGCGCGAGCCAGCTCATCAGATTTTCAGACAAGACTTCAGTTCAATCAATATCACCGCCTCTCTTGCCTCACCTGTGCGTGACGAGAGAACGAAGAACGAACTAATTACGCTCGCCAAGCAAGCTTGTGGAATCCTGTCAGAATATGAGACGTTTTGCCAGAAAGCAAGAGATGCCGAACCAGGCGCTCCATCCGATAAGCAATAGCCGCGTGCCGGCCATTGCTTGCGGGTGAGCTTGATCGTTAAAAGTTTCGTGGTTGAACCCTCAGAAGACTGTGTTCGTCTTTTGAGGGTATCTTTTTTTGAAGCTGCTTTTGGGGTATAAACGTTCTGTCCGAGCCGTACCACATCCTCTTTAGTTTCTTTATGCACTGGGGTCTATAGACCTCCTAATAGACAAGCAAGAACTCATTAGAAATAAGATATTGGAAGCAAATGATTTATGTGACAGTGACACCATGGACGTCTGTGTAGGGCGTCAGTCCAAAGGCAAAATCTTCGGATTTCGCATCAATTCTGGAACCTTTATTGGAATATATCATAGTCTTCATCGCGC